>CAZDUQ010000006.1:0-1673 GCA_964508665.1 uncultured Oscillospiraceae bacterium
CGCCGCTCCAGAGCGGCGTCCTTTTCGATATACTGCCGATACTCGTTCAGGGTGGTGGCGCCGATGCAGTGCAGCTCGCCCCGGGCCAGCATGGGCTTGAGCAGGTTGCCGGCATCCATGCTGCCCTCGGTCTTTCCCGCGCCCACGATGGTGTGCAGCTCGTCTATAAACAGGATGATCCGTCCCTCGCTGTCCTTGACGGCGGCCAGCACGGCCTTGAGCCGCTCCTCAAACTCACCCCGGAACTTGGCCCCGGCGATGAGCGCGCCCATGTCCAGCGCAAAGATCTTGCGATCCTTCAAATTTTCGGGCACATCGCCCCGGACGATGCGCTGGGCCAGCCCCTCGGCAATGGCCGTCTTGCCCACGCCGGGCTCACCGATGAGCACCGGGTTGTTTTTGGTCTTGCGGGACAGGATGCGGATCACATTGCGGATCTCGCTGTCCCGGCCGATGACCGGATCCAGCTTCTGCTGCCGGGCCCGCTCCACCAGATCCTGCCCGTACTTTTTCAGCACGTCATAGGTCTCCTCCGGATTGTCCGATGTGACCCGGGCGTTGCCCCGCACCTCTTTCAGCGCCGTCAAAAACCGCTGCTGAGTGATATCAAAGGTCTGAAACAGCTGCTTGAGGGCCCCCTCCGGCTGCTCCAGCAGCCCCAGAAACAGATGCTCCACCGAAACAAAGTCGTCCTTCATCCGGTCGGCCTGCTTTTCTGCGGCGTTGAGCGCCTGATCCAGCGCCTGAGAGATATAGATTTTATCCGCTTCCCGTCCGCCGCCCGACACCCGGGGCAGCGCGCCCAGAACCCCGGACACCGCCGAGGTCAGGCTGTCCACAGGGACACCCATGCGGCTCATCAGCTGTCCGATGAGCCCGTCGTTCTGCTGCAGCATGGCCAGCAGCAGATGGCTCTGTCCCACCTGCTGGTTGCCGTTTTCCACCGCCAGACTCTGGGCGGACTGAATGGCTTCCAGAGACTTCTGTGTAAAATGATTGAGATTCATAAAAACACCTCCTGTTGGGATGTGGATTTCAAACCGGATACGTCAAATCGCGGGATATTGCTTCAGATATTCCTGATAGGCCCGCTCCACCGCGGCGGCCGCCGTCTGGGGATCCTCCAGACTGTGGAAAAAGGCCCGCAGGCCCTGCTCCATAGCCCCGATATACCCTGCCAGCACCGCGCCCTGCTGCCGTTCGCTCAGCCCCTGAGGCAGCGCCAGCCGCCGCACATATTTGCCGTCGCTGACGGCGCTGTCCGCCCCGCCGATATAGACCTGCTCGATCCTGCCCCACAGGCGGAAGAACTGCCCCAGATACAGCAGCAGCGTGCTGTTCTGGCTGCGCAGGGACACCCGCAGCTCGCCCCGTGCGGGACTGCCTGGGAACAGCTCCACGCTGTAGCGCAGGTTGGGATTGTATTTATAGTCCAGCGCCGACCGCAGACTCATCATGGAGTCCGAGGGCTGCATCAGCGTCTGGAACACCCCGCCGGGAGTCAGCAGCTGCTCCACCTGAGAAAAGATCTCCCGCATCTGCTGCTCCGGTGTGGTATAGGACACATACTCCGCCAAAATCTGATTGACCATGGCCGACCGGCTCAGCCCGTTCTGATAGGCCGCCCGATCCACCTCGGCCACCACATCGTCACTTAGGACGAGAGAATAGAC
>CAZDUQ010000006.1:1773-23754 GCA_964508665.1 uncultured Oscillospiraceae bacterium
AGGCCGCCCGATCCACCTCGGCCACCACATCGTCACTTAGGACGAGAGAATAGACACTCTTTTTCATAGCCTTCCCTCCTTCACCCGTATCATAGCACGAATTTGAATTTTGTCAATGCTATTATATAATTTTAATTGCAAATTATTTATGAATGCATGAAAAACCCCGCTTTTTACAAGCGGAGTTCTTTATGCCAGCCGGCCTTTTACTCTTCTGTTTTTCGACGCATCCGGACAAAAGCCCGCCAAAGCAGCTCCGGCACCGCTGCGGCCAGCAGGCCCAGCGGCAGGCCAAAGGCGATCCCCAGCAGGGTGCGCAGCACCGATACCACCAGCGGCGCCACCCCGTGGCAGAAGGTGTTCACCACCGACACCGCCTCCAGACAGACCCCCGCGCCGCACAGCAGCTGCAAGGGCGCCGCCTTACGGCGACAGGCCCACACGAACACCGGGATGCAGGGCACCGCGATGAGCATCTCCTTGGTGCGGGGTCGGGCGTACACATGATATTCCAGCCAGCTGCGGAAGGCCGTTTCCAGCCGGGAGATGCCGCCGGTGATGTCTCCCGACCGCATCGCCAGCACCCCGGCGGCTGCCGCCAGCACCACGGCGGCGGCGGCCAGTCCCAGCCAGCCCCGGCGTCCGGTGTGCAGCAGCGGCTCGCGCAGTCGCCACAGCAGCAGCAGGCAGCCAAGGCCCATGGGCAGCAGCAGCGAAGCCTTTACCCCGGTAAAAATGGCGCAGTACAGCAGCTGCTTCGGGGTGGACAGCAGCGCTGCCAGATGCAGCCCGGAAAACAGGCTCCACCCGGTGACCGTCACAGGCAGCAGCAGCACATCCCGCCGCCGGAAGACAGCCTCCCGCCGCCCGGCATAGCGGGCGATCCACCACCCGGCCCAGCTGCCGAACACCAGCGCCGCCGCCAGCGGCAGCAGGGTGAAAAAACATTCCCGCGCCGCTAAAAAAGCCGCCAGATACCCGGCCAGTGCCGCCAAAAGCAGCAGCTCCCGCCGCCGCTTCAGCTTGGGAAGCAGTGTTACGAGCAGCAGACACCCCAGCAGCAGGGGCAGCAGCCCGGAAAGGGCGATCAACACCCCGTTGGGCAGCGGCGTGTGAAAATTCATGCAGGAGAAGCCTTCACCAAAGGTATAGCCCCGCGTCTCCAGCCGCTGCCGCAGCCCTTCCAGACAGTCTCGATAGACCTCCGGATCGGTGACCAGCGTTCCCTCCGCGTCGCACATGGGCGTCAGGATCACCAGCCGCAGGCCCCGGTCGGTGACAGCGCGGAACAGCAGATCCTCGATGCGCTGAGCATCGTCCAGATAGGCCATGCGGCCGTATTCCTTGGTATACAGATAAAATGCCTTGACCACCGGCCCGGTATAGGTGTCGGGGTCAAAGCCCTCTATGGGCAAAATGCCCGTCCGGTCGCGGTTTTCGATCAGCGCCAGCGGCAGCCCGCTGTCTGCGTCCGGCTGGGTGATATAGCCCTCCGCCGGTGCCAGCAGCTCCCGCCAGACCGCCGCCTCCACGCCGGAGGCCTCCTCCAGCACGGCCACATCCTCATCGGACATCACCACCTGCACCGCCCGATCGTTCCACTCGGCAGACAGGCGGCAGCCCAGCAGGGTCAGTGTGCTCAGCAGACTCACCAGCGCCAGCGCCGCCGCCAGCAGCCGCCATCCCTTCTTCATTGCGCCTTCCTCCTCAGCTTGGAAAGGATCTCCCTGGTGGGCACCATGGGCCCCATGCACAGCAGATAGAGCACCATGCCGCACAGGCCGATGCCCACGCACACCGCCACCAGTGCCACCTTGGACAGGCCCTCCGGCACCAGCCAGTGATAGACCGCCCAGGCCGCCGCACCCATCACCAGTGAAGCGCCTACGCCCCAGCACAGCTGCTTGACCGGCATCCGGACGCCCTCCGTCCGGGCAAACCCGGCATACATCGCCCCGCCGCCCAGCAAAAAGCCCGCGGCAGTGCCCAGCGCCAGCAGCTCCGGATGGTCGGGCGCCACATGGGCGCACAGGGCATTGGCGCACAGGCTGAAGCCCAGCACCCCCGCCGTGACGCACAGGGGGATCAGCGTCCGCCCCATGGCATAATAGGCCTTGTTCAGAATATCCAGCATGAAAAATCCCGCCATGCCCAGGGCGTACATGGAAAAGATGCCGCCGCACAGCAGGGTGTCCCGGGCGGTAAAGCTGCCGCCCTCAAACAGCACCCGGATCACCGGTGTGCCAAAGGCCGCAAACAGCAGCGACACCGGCAGCACCAGCAGCAGGGTGTTTTTCAAAACGTGTACCACATACTGCCGATATTCCCCCTGCCCCAGCTCCTCGTACTGCTGGCTGAACCGCGGAAACAGCACGATGCTGACGCTGTACACCAGCGTGGTGGTCAGCGGCTCATACAGCCGGTCGGCGTAGTAAAAGGCCGACACCGTGCCCTCGGCCATCCCGGCGGCAAACCGGGTGTTCACCAGATAGCACAGCAGGAACAGCGCGGAATTGAACACCGTCACCGCGCCGGTGCGCAAAAAGCTCCAGTACTCCCGCTGACGCAGATCGGGCGAGAAGCGGAAGCGATACCCCTCCCGGCGGATATAGGGGATGTGCATCGCCAGCTGCAACAGCCAGCCCAGAGAGGTGATGAGGGCAAAGCTCCCCAGCGTCAGCCTCTCCCCGGCCAGCACCAGCACCCCGCACAGCACCACGCTGTAAAGCAGGCTCAGGCTGCCCTGCAGGGCATAATGCCCCATGGACTGGAACAGCGCCAGCAGCAGATAGGTGACGGTGATGATGGGCAGGGCCGGCAGCATCACGCCAAAGCACTGCCGGAACAGCCCGCTGTCATCGGTCACCCCCAGCAGCCGCTGCATCAGCCCGGTGCCGTTGAGCACATACAGCGCCGCCATCACCCCCAGGGACAGCAGCAGCGTGTTGGACAGCAGCCGGTCGGCCGTGCGGAAGCGCTCCTCCCGGCTGCGCAGGCCCTTCTGTGTCAGGATGGGGATGGCCGCCACGCACAGGGCATAGCACACGGTGGTGAACAGCGAGATCGTATAATTGTTGGCCTGGGTGAACAGATCCACCTCCGGCCCCGCGCCGAACACCCGCGCCTGCAGGATGTTGCGCAGCATGGCCAGCGCCTTTGCCAGCACCATGACGCAGGTGACGCCGGTGATGGCCCGGACGATGCGGTTATCCTGATTTGCCATGGATGATGCCTCCTTCCGTCCAGCGGTTTATTTTTTCAGCAGATCCCGGGGCGTCAGCCGTCCCAGATCGAGAGAAAGCAGGGTCCACAGGAGCATCGCGCCCATCTGTATCTCCAGAATATTGTAAAACACGCCGAACCAGGCGATGATCACACAGGTGACCACCTTCAGCACATTGCCCCGATAATGCCACAGCACGCAAAGCAGAAAGGCCATAAACAGCACAAAGCCCACCGCGCCGGTCTCTGCCAGCACACAGGCAAACTGATTGTCGGCGTAGAAGCCCTCCAGCAGACCGTAATCGTAATAAATGTCCGGCACCCAGGTCAGGCTTGCGGAGGAGCCGAAGGTACCAAAGCCCGACCCCATCACCGGATGATCCTTCACCACAGCCAGCGCCATATTCAGCGCATACAGCCGCCCGTTGGTGTCGGCGGAATAAAGCGCCGCATCCCCGATCTCCCCGAAGCGGTCGGTGGTGTCCACCTCAAAGGAGTTCTGGATGTTCTGGATCACCGAATTCTGCCGCAGAGCGCCTTCCCGCTCAATGGAGCTGTCCATCAGCGCCGCCTGCTCCTGCGCAGACAGGGCGTTATAGTCCTCCAGCAGCATACCGCCCTGATTGGTCAGGATATATTCATGGCCGTCCACCGGCACCACCGCGCCGTAGTCGGCCAGCGGCTTGGTACACTCGATGTCGGTATAGGTGACGCCATAGAAGCCGTAGCCCACCCGTTGCACACCGTCGGAACCTGTATAGGTCACCTGCACAACGGCATTTGCCTGATTGGAGGAAAGCTTGTTCACCACGGCGTACTTGCCGTATTTGTCAAAATACACCTCCGCCACCGCGCCGGTGCCATAGGACACTGCCAGCGCGCAGGCGGCCATACAGACGCACCACAGCACCAGCTTCTTCCACCGGAAGCGTTCCCGGCTGCCCCGCCAGACCAGCACACCCAGCACGGCCAGCACCGCCGCCAGGATCACCATGGAGCTGCGGGACATGGTCATATACAGCGCGGTCGCCAGTGTGCAGTACAGCCACAGGGGCGTCTTTTCCTCTGCCAGATACCAGATGGCCAGGCTCAGCAGGATGGTAAACACCAGAAATAGGCCATAGGTGTTGGGGTTATAAAACATGGAATACAGCCGCCCGAAGTTTACCTTATCCAGCCCGGAGGCAAAATCGGTGTCGAACAGGAGGCTCTTGCACAGCGTTTTTTCCACCATGGCCAGCGCAAACAGCGGTACCGAGACCCGCTGCAGCATCCGGGTCAGGGCGGTCAGCTCCCGCTGTCCATAGCCGAAATTGCGGATGACAAAATACAGGATATAATAAATGCCGATGGAGCGGGTCTGGTACACAAACAGCCCGAAGCTGTTTCCGTTCACCGCCACCGTGCTGATGAGGCCCACCGCCAGAAAGCCCAGGAAGATCAGATCCTGAGGCAAAAAGCGGAAGCGGAAGCGGATCGCTACCCCATACCAGACCGCCAGCGCCAGGATGAGCACATCGGGGATGGCCTTGACGGCGGACACCGTCAGATCGGCCAGCGGCGTGCGGAAGGGGATGAACACACAGAGAAACAGCAGCAGCGCCAGACCGGCTTTCCGCAGCCGCTCCGGCAGCGCTCCGGCCCCGGAAGAAGAGATGCTTTCCATGAAAAAACTCCTTTTTTAAAAACGGACATAATAATTTCAGTTTATCACTCTATTATAAGGATTTTCGCCCGGCAATGCAACAAATAAATCGTAAACAGCAAACCGCCTTCGGTGTCTTTTTCAAAAATTCATGTTCCCTTCATCTATTTCGTCCAAAATGTGCTATACTGAACACAAAACAACCGTTGGGAGGGCTCCTCATGTCGGTGAAAAAGCGTCTGTTCTGGTCTCATATTCTCATGTTCGCCCTGCCGCTGGCGGTCTATCTGCTGTTTTCCTTTCTGGCAGACCGGCTGTCCTGGCTGTGGCTGCTGCAACAGCGGTTCACCTCCATGCAGGATTTCCGTCAGCAGGTGCAGAGCACCGAGCAGTTTTCCCGCTGGTTCACCCTGCTGGGGCTGGTGTCCACCCTGCTGATCGTCAACCGGTTCCTGTCCCGGGGCGTGCTGAAAAAGATCGAGGGCTCGCTGAACGAGCTGTCTCAGGGGCTGCATCGTTTGCAGGAGGGGGAGCTTTCCTTCCGTCTCCCCGTGGGACAGGCCGATGAGTTTTCCGCCGTCCGGGCCGACTTCAACGCCACCGCCCAGCGGCTGGAGCAGCTGGTGGAAAGCGAGCGGCAAAGCGAAAAGAACCGGCAGGAGCTGCTGGCGGGCATTTCCCACGATCTGCGCTCCCCCCTGACGGCCATCCGCGCCTATACCGAGGGACTGCTGGACGGCGTCGCCCGGGACGAGGAGACCCGCGTCCACTATCTCACCACCATCCGGGACAAGGCACGGGATCTACAGGCGCTGGTGAACAAGCTGTTTCTGTTCTCCCGCATGGATCTTGGCCACAATGAGGATCATCCCGAGCCGGTGTCCCTGCGGGAGGAGCTGACCCTTTTGTGTGACACGCTGGCTCCCGAATATGCCGAAAAGGGCATGGAACTGACCTTCTCCGTCCCGGAGGACGCCTCCGGCCGGGTGCTGGCCGACCCGGACACCCTCCAGCGCATCGTGAGCAACATCGCCGAAAACAGCTGCAAATACGGCGCAAAGCGGCTGGACATCGCCCTGCGGGAGGAGCCCGCCTTTGTTTCGGTCACCTTTGCCGACGACGGCCCGGGGGTGCCGCAGGAGGCGCTGCCCCATGTGTTCGACGCCTTTTACCGGGCCGACCCGGCGCGAAACGAAAAGATCGCAGGCTCCGGGCTGGGGCTGGCCATCGTCTCCCGGGCGGTGCGCAACATGAAGGGGCGCATCGTGGCCCGCAACGCCCAGCCCCACGGCTTTTTGCTGGAAATTCAGCTGCCCAGAACGGAGGAATGATCCATGGAGCACATTCTCATCATTGAAGACGACCGGGCCATCGCCCGCATCGAGCGGGATTACCTGGAGGCCGCCGGCTTTCGGGTCACACTGGCGGAGGACGGCGAGACCGGCCTGCGAGCCGCCCTGCAGGAGCCCTTTGATCTGATCCTGCTGGATGTGATGCTGCCGGGGATGGACGGCTTCACCGTCCTGCAGCGGCTGCGGGAAACGCTGGATGTGCCCATTCTGATGGTCACCGCCCGCACCGAGGATCTGGACAAGATCCGGGGGCTGGGGCTGGGAGCCGACGATTATATCGAAAAGCCCTTTTCCCCCGGGGTGCTGGTGGCACGCATCCGGGCCAATCTGGCCCAATACGCCCGTCTGCGGCAGACCGGGCAGGACGGCGCGCTGCACAGCGGCGCGCTTCGGCTGGAGCCCCGCTCCCGCCGGGTGTTTTTGGGCGAGCGGGAGGTCTCTCTGAAAAACAAGGAATACGAGCTGCTGCAATTTTTCATGCGCAGTCCGGGGCAGGTCTTTGACCGGGAGACCCTTTACGAGCGGGTCTGGGGGCTGGAGGCCATGGGCGACAGCGCCACCGTGGCGGTACACATCAACCGTCTGCGGGAAAAGCTGGGGGAGGGCGTCATCCAGACCGTCCGCGGGGCGGGCTACCGCTTTCCCGGCTGAGCCGTCGGCCGTTCAAAAATTCTTTCCCGATTGTTTATCTCCTGTTTAACTGTCGATTAACTTCTGTTTAACCGACCCGGTTATGATAAGGGCACAAACACGGGAAAGGATGAATCGTATGAGCGACAATTACAACGATCGCGAAAATTCTGTAGATATGACGAACACGACACCGAACACGCCGGTCAACGGCGAATATCATTACCACGCCGCCCAGCTGGAGGATCTGCAGCGTCCCCAGGAGCCCCGGCAGGAGGAATCCCGGGAGGGCCAGCCGCAGCAGGAGCCCGCTCATCAGTCTCAGTCCGCATGGCAGACCGGGCCCCAGGCCAGCTTTGGCAGCGGCGACTGGCAGTGGACGCCCGCAGAGCCTCAGCCCGCCCCCAAGCCCAAAAGGAAGATCCGCTGGGGACGCATCGGTCTGAGCGCACTGGGGATCGTGCTGGCGGCAGCCCTGTGCTTCGGCGCGGGCTACAGCGGCGTACTGGTGGCTCAGCAACGGAACACCGTGGTGATCCAGCAGGTCAGCGGCGGCAGCGGTGACGGCGGCAGCGCGCCCGCCGTGTCCGAAGGCAGCCTGACCTCGGCACAGGTGGCCGCCAAGGTGGAGGCCTCGGTTGTGGCCATCACCACCGAGCAGATGACCACCAGCAGCTACTGGTTCGGCTCCTATGTCACCTCCGGTGCCGGCTCGGGCGTCATCATCAGCGAGGACGGCTACATCATCACCTGCGCCCATGTGATCGACGGCGCCTCCAAGATCACGGTGGAGCTTTCCAACGGTGAGACTGCGCTGGCCCAGCTGGTGGGCAGCTACACCAACGGCGATATCGCCGTCATCAAGATCGATAAGACCGGCCTGACCGCCGCCGAGATCGCCGACAGCGACCAGGTGCTTCAGGGCGAGACCTGCTACGCCGTGGGCAATCCCGAGGGCCGCTTCTCCGGCTCCATTTCCGACGGCATCGTCTCCGCCCTCAACCGTTCCATCACCGTCCAGGTGGAAAGCGCCTCCGGCTCCTCGGGCAACAGCCTGTATGATATGTTCTACGGCGGCGGCACCACCACAAAAAACATCCAGCTGACCGTTCTGCAAATGACGGCAGCCGTCTCCCCCGGCAACTCCGGCGGCGCTCTGTTCAATGACCGGGGCCAGCTGATCGGCATCGTCTCGGCCAAGAGCTCCGACACCGACTCCGAGGGTCTGGGCTTCGCCATCCCCAGCAACCGCACCATGGAGATCGCCTCGCAGCTTATCGCCAGCGGCAGCTTTACCGAAAGCGGCGATGATGACTCCAACAGCAGCGGCAGCGGCGTCACCGCCACCAGCAACAAGGCCATTCTGGGCATCACCGTTTCCACCATCACCCAGCAGCAGGCCTATCAGTACAACATGACCCCCGGCGTGTATGTGTCGGAGATCACCGTCCAGAGCACGGCGGATGCCGGTCTGGCCGTGGGCGACCGCATCGTCAGCGTGGATGATGTGATGGTCACGGCCGCTACCGATGTCACCGATTATCTGGCCGACAAGGCTGTGGGCGATCAGGTGACCCTGAATGTGGAGCGCAGCGGCAGACTGGTGCGGGTGACCGTCACCCTGGTGGAAAACACCACCATCGCCGACTGACCGTCCGCGGCATAAAAAACAGTTTGCATAAACGAAAGCGGCGGGGCACTTGCCCCGCCGCACAGTTTGTCAAAGAGGTTTTTCATGGCGCCGGTGAATACCAGGAGGTAAAGAGACACATCGCTCACGCCTTTCTGCAATATGCGCGGGCCCGCGAGCTTCACCCATTACTCTCCCAGCATTTCGGCGATTTGGGCGGCATCGCCCTCCTTCAGGAAAACGCCGCAGGTAAAATACTCCAGCGCATACTCCTTTGCCTCGCCGTTTTCATGATACCGGATGATGGGCGCAAGGTAATAGATGATGGCTTCCTCCGCCGACACAGCGTCGATCTCCAGCGAAATGGCATCCTGCGTGGTCGTAACGGCCACATCGGCATCCGGGTACGCCGGGACGACCACCTCGTCGATGGTGACGTTCTGCCCGGTCACTTCAAATTCCGCCGAATAGGGGGCCAGCCCCAGCCCAAAGGCCGTCCCGGACGCGCGGGTGATCTTAAAGCTCTCCGGACGCTCCCTGGTCTCATACGGCACGATCATCAGACTGCCCAGCGCATACGCCTGCCCGTTGATATACAGCGTCTCCAGCGTCTGCCGCTCCTCCGGCCGGGCGGAGAACTGAAGCTCGGCCACCAGCGTGTAGCAGGCATACTGGGAATTGCTGTCGCTGACGCCAATGGACTGCGGGATGAGGGTCAGCGAGGGGATGTTGGCGGTGATCTCCGTCACGTCCTCAAAACCGGACATCAGCGCGTCCTCGTGCTGTTTTTTGGTCATCAGGCCCACATTGATCTCTAATTTCCGGTCGCCGAAGCAGTTCACCGAGCCATAGGTCGGCAGGAGCCGGACATCGTCCCAGGAGAAATCGGCGGTCTGCCGGCACCCGGCGCAAACCGCTGCAAAGGATGCCAGCAGCAGCGCCATCCCGATGACGCGGAGCAGCCTTCCGCGTTTATCAATCATCATAAACTACGATCGCCTCCACACGAACAGGTTCATGCACATATGCGGTGCCTTTGCTTGTTTTGTGCTGGGTGGTTCCATAATCGATTACGTAAAACTGCTCGACCTTCATTGATGCACCATCCTTTAGGGTAAAAATATGTGGTTTACCGAAAATCGGGGAAATCACGCTCCTGTACCCGCGTGAACGCGTGCGTGTCCTGCGGATACAGGCATCCGTGCTGGTTGTTCAGCCCATTGCGTTGGCCCATGGGACTCACATCCTTCCTGATTTTTCCGGGTCGGTGGACGGCGTTCCTTTCCTGTAAAGATTTTATCACATCGTTAAATAAATCGCAATTGACGGATCATACAGTTTTTTCCGTTTATTTTTGTGCAAAAGGAAGAATTGGCTTTTTCCGCTTGCTTTTCCAGTTTCTTCATAGTAAAACGAAAATGTTGGGCAGTCCGGGCGGGCTGTCTTTTTTTCTATATCAAAAGCTGCCCCGTCGTGCGACAGGGCAGCCTTTTTTTGCAAATTGGATTCGCGGTTCAGATCTTGCAGTTGAAGCGGGTTTCCAGCACGGCAAACAGCTGCGCGATGACCTGATCGGCCGCCGGGGCCAGATCCAGTCCGCGGACAAAGTCCAGCACCTGCTCCAGCTCCTCTCCCTCCACGCGGAAAATGCGCAGGGACGAGGTCAAAAACCGGTCAATCTTCCGCTGCAGGGGGAAGTGGATATCGCAGTGCTTTGCCATATAACCCCGCATCAGACCGCAGGTGCCGATGTCCATCTCGTAAAAATCGCTCTCCAGATAACCGGGGAAGCGGTCGCCAAAAATGCCCACCAGCTCCTTCGCAGTGTTCTCATAGATGAACTCCACGGTATCCGGGAGGGTATACGCCTCGGTATAGATCTCCCGCAGCTGCTCGTTCCGCTCGGTGATCACCAGCTGCAAGGCAGTCTCTGCCGCATAGGTATAAACCGGGTTCTGCCCCTTCGGCGTAGCCAGCTTGGCCGCTTTGAACTGCTCGGCAAAGATGATCTGCGCCAGCTCGGTAAGGATGCACTCCTTGCTGTGGAAAAAATTCTGTACGCTGCCGATGGCTACACCGGCATCAGACGCGATCTCCCGGATGGTGGTGTTGCGATATCCCTGCCGCAGCAGCAGACGGGCGCTCACCGCCAGGATGTGATTTCGCGTCGGCAGGCTGGATTTTCTTGTTGCCATTTTCATTGCCTCACTCTCGACTAATACCTATACCAGCATACCGCGAACCCATCCAAAAATCAAGTGGTTTATTCGATTTTTTTGAATTTATTTTACAAACTGCGCATTTGGCGGACAAAGGCCCATATGGCGGCGGCCAGCGACACCGCGCCATAGCACAAAACCCATGGAAAATGGGGCAGCATGGCAGAAAGCTCCCCCGCCAGCGCTGCCCGCTGCAGCTCCACCCCGTGGGCAAAGGGCAGGGCGTAGGCTGCCCGGCGGAAGATGCCGCCCACCAGTTCCAGATCGAACCAGGCGCCCGAAAGCCAGGCGCACAGATTGGTAAGCAGTGCGCCACACAGACTGCCCACCTGCTTAACGGTGAACAGGCTGCCGCACAGCAGGCCCATACCGATGAAAAACAGGCTTCCGGGCAGCGACAGCGCCACTGCCGCCGCCAGACCGGCCGTCACCGGCAGCCCCAGTGCCACGCCCGTGCCGTAGCACAGCAGGCTTTGCAGCAGGGCCAGCGGCAGGATGGGAAGCAGATATCCCAGAATAAAATCCGTCGCCGTCAACGGCGTGGTATACAGTCGGGCCAGAAAGGCGCTCTCCCGGTCCCGCGCCACCGTCGTGGCCGAAAACAGGGTCAAAAAGCTCTGGCCGAAGACCGCGATGCCCGGTGTCAGCCGCTCCGGCTGAAACAGCGCCACCGGGATATGCGACTGGATCGCGGTCATCAGCAGCAGGATCGCCACCGGAAAGCCCGCGCCAAAAAGCAGCGTCAGCGGATCCCGCACCAGCTCCCGCAGGTTCCGCCGGGAAAATGCCAGCAGTCTCATGCCTGTCCCTCCTTTACGATGGCGATGAAGGCGTCCTCCAGCCGCTCCGTGCCGGTGCGGGCCTTCAGCCGGGCCGCCGTGCCCACCGTCAGCAGGCGGCCGTCCCGCATCACGCCGATACGGTCGGCCAGCGCCTCGGCCTCCTCCATATAGTGGGTGGTCAGCACCACCGTCACCCGGCCCTTCAGCCCACGGATGCAGTCCCACAGCTGGCTGCGGGCCAGCACGTCCAGCCCCAGGGTGGGCTCATCCAGAAAGAGGATCTCCGGCTGCCCGATGAGGGCCATGGCCAGACTGAGCTGCCGCTGCCACCCGCCCGAAAGCTTACCGGCCCGTTTGTCCAGCACCGGCTCCAGCCGAAACTGCTCCACCATCTCTGCCGTCCGACACCGGGTCTGTCCGGCGGAAAAACCCCGGACGCCGCACATCAGCTCCAGATTTTCCCGGGCGGTGAGATTGGGTGCCACCGCCGTCTCCTGCGGCGAAACGCCGATGAGCGCCTTGACAGCCGCCGGCTCCCCCACCACGCTGTGCCCCAGCAGCAGCGCGTCTCCGGCAGTGGGACGACTCAGGCAGCAAAGCATCCGGATGGCGGTAGTTTTTCCGGCGCCGTTCACCCCCAGCAGGGCAAACAGCTCGCCCTGCTCCACCCGCAGATCCAGTCCCTCCACCGCCGTCAGGCGTCCGTATTGCTTGCGCAGGCCCTTTGCTTCAATGGCAGGCATGGTGTTCTCCCTCCCGATAGCGCAGGCGCAGTCCCTGATAGGCATCGGTGAGCACCTGGCTTACAAAATCCTCCTCCCAGTTCAGGTAGGAGGTGGCGATCATGGTGGCGATGCCGTGGACATACAGCCACATTTCCAGATGGAAGCGGCGGGCCGCCGCCTCATCCACGCCCAGATTTCGTTGGATCAGCTCCAGCAGCGGCCGAATGGAGTCGTCCTCTGCCGGGATCTCCTCTTCCTGCCGATCCCGCATGAACAGCAGCTTGAACAGCTCCCGCTCCTCCCGGGCAAAGCGGATATAGGCCATGCCGCTGGCCTTGTAGGCCGGATAGCGCCCGGCGGCCATATCCTCCCGCAGATAGCGCTGATACAGGGCATCGGCGGCCTCCAGCACCTGCTGGCGCACCTCCTCCATGCCCCGGAACAGGCCGAAGATGGGCTTGACCGAGCAGCCCAGCCGGGCGGCAAGGCTCCGGGCGGTGAGGCCGTCGGCCCCCTCTGTCCGGGTGAGCTCCAGGGCGGCCTGTACGATCTCCTCCCGGGTGAATTTGAATTTCGGCGGCATCCCACCACTCCTTTTGAAGAAACTTTCGTTGCGCAACTTATGTTTCTTATTGTAGGCCTCTTTTGCGCCGCTGTCAACCCCCCGCACGAAAAAAAAGCGTCCTGCCGGAGAGCATCCCCCCGACAGAACGCCTGTCGATCTGATTTTTTATGTCGTCAGTGACCGCCGTCCAGCAGGTACAGCAGCATCCCCTGCGCCAGGCCCTCCTTCAGGTCTGACTCATCCACGATCACCGTGCCCAGATCCTCCGCCCGCTTGCGCAGCCCCACGAACCCGGTGGAGATCTCCGCCGAGGTGACCATGGCGGCCCGGGCCTGCTGCCCGCCGAATTTCCGGGCATAGACCAGGATCTCATTCATATTGTTGGGATTGGGCAGACCACTCTTACAGGAGATAAACAGCGACGTGATGCCCGAGCAGGCAATGATATCGATCTCATTATAGGCGGTACCCTCCGCCTGACGGCTGGCCTCGCCCCAGCCCAGACGCACCGACAGCCGCACATCGTGGAAGCGTCCGCTCTCCTTCAGCAGCAGATAGGTGTACAATTCCAGCCAGACACCGCTGTCGCACAGGCAGTGCTTGATCTCTGCGCAGGGAAAGCGGAAATGCAGCCGATCGCCGGTCTGCCCCACCTCCTCCAGCATGCCCGCCTCGGCCAGACGCAGCAGATAGTCCAGGTCGCCCCGCACCGGGACACCATCGGCCGTGTGCAGCTCCCACCGGCTGTTCACCCGCAGCTCCCCCGACCGCGCCGCCGCCATCTGCAAAAAGTGGCACTGCTCCTTCCACCGGTGCTGATCCTCCATGACCAGGGTGCAAAACCGCCGGAGGGCCTCGTTCCAGCGCTCCTCCGGCGCCCGATAGCCGTATCCGGAAAGAAACGCGCCGTTCATGTTCAGCAGATCCTCCAGCGCCAGCTGGGGGAAGACAAAATCCCGGGCCAACTGCTCGCACCGGTGGATGTTCACCAGCGTGCGGCTCTCCATATTGATGTGCAGCATGGGGGCGTCGTTGCGGAAGGCGAAGGAATAAGCCGACAGCAGCATGGGCTCCGCCCCGCCGGTAAAGTCAAAGACGCAGTCGGGATGATCCCGGTAAAGCTCCTCCAGCGCCAGACGGATGCTCTCCAGCTGGCTGTCCTTCGCCTGATAAAATCCGGTCTGCACCTGCGGCAGACGGCGCTCCAGCGCCCGCAGCGTGGCCTGGATCTCCGGCTCGTGCTTGCCGGAATCGATCAGGAAAATCACCCGCGAGGGCAGAAAAGCAAACGCGCCCAGCACATTTTCGATGGTATTGTCCGAAAAAAACTCCACCAGCGTAGACACCCGCTCCATCTCTGTCCCTCCTTTGCGCGTTTTCAGGCTCATTCCTGTTCGTCGGTCTGCTCCGGCTGTTCTTCTTCCTCATCAGCCGTCCGCTCCTGCTCCTGGGCCAGACGGTTTTCCTCCTCCGCCTGAGCGATGGCCCAATCCAGGTGCTGCTTGCGATACCGCCCGAACAGCTCATGGAAGGCACCCTTCTCCATGGGCATCACCTCATACTCTCCGATCCGCTGAGGATCCACCACCGCCTGCCAGGTCTCGATCAGCACCCGGTTGTTCTCCTTGCTGATGTCCAGGCTGCCGTTTTCAAACACCATCGTCTCCGCCCCGCGGATGAGCACGCAGGGGTAAGAGATGACCTTGCCCAGATGGATCCCCTCGATCCACAAAAGGAAGGTGCCGTCCTCCCGGTGGGTCGCCTGATAAAAGCAGTTACGGCGGGAATCCCCCAGAAAGAAGGAGGAAAACCGTTTTTTCTTTTTAACCTCGTTCACCAGGGCATCGGTGTAATATTTCATATGATGCGCTCCTTTGCAGTTTCAAATGTGGTCGTCCCAGTGGGCCTATTGCTCCTATTTTACAGGCACCGGCGCAAAAAGTAAACCACAAAACGAGGAAATCCGGCATCTTTTTTCTTTTCCCGCACAAAAAAGAACATCTGCTCCTTTGTCGTCAGCGCGGCGGCTTTTACTCTTCTTCTCTTCCCCGCGGGGAGCCGGAAGCAAAGGCGGCGCATGAAAAAAGGAGAGACGGCTGTCTCTCCTCTTGTTCCCGTTTGCGGGTCGGCGGCTTACAGCGACAGCTCCCGGCGGCAGCTGTCACAGATGCACTTGTCCTTGAACAGCGTGACCTTGCGGTTGTTGCCGCAGAAGACGCAGCTGGACTCATGCTTGCGCAGAATGACGGAATTGCCCTCCGTATAGATCTCCAGAGGATCACCGCAGGCCATATCCAGCGTCTTGCGCAGCTCGATGGGCAGGGTGATGCGACCCAGATTATCAATATGTCTTACAATACCGGTAGATTTCATAAATACCATCCTCCGAATCTCTTGATTAGCTCTATTTTGCCTGTTCTTCCCAGAAAAGTCAACCGTAAAACATACCAACTCTTTTCGACAAAACAACTATTTTTTAGTGATTTTGCGTATGTGCAAAGGAGGCCCCTCTGTTTTATGCTTCTGTCCCGTCTGCTGGCCCTGACGGCCGCCTTGGCGCTGCTCACCGCCGTTCTCGGCGGCAGCGTGCAGCAGCTCTCCCTTTCCATCCTCTCCGGTGCGGAGGAGGCCGTCACGCTGATGCTGCGCACCGGCGGCGCGCTGTGTCTGTGGAACGGCCTGCTGGAGGTGATGCGCCGCTCCGGCCTGAGCCGTCTGCTGGCCCGGCTGCTGTCGCCTCTGATCGGCCGTCTGTTTGGCGAATACGCCCGGGATGACGCCGCCCGGGAGGCGCTGGCCCAGAACCTTTCGGCCAATCTGCTGGGGCTGGGCTCGGCTGCCACCCCCGCCGGGCTGCGGGCGGCAAAGCGGCTGAAGGAGCTGTCTGACCGGGAGGGCCGCCCGCCCCACGGCGTCTTTCAGCTGATGATCCTCAACACCGCCTCCCTCCAGCTGCTGCCCACCACGGTGGCCGCCCTGCGGGCCGGGCTGGGGTGTGAAACGCCCTTCGACATCCTCCCCGCCGTGTGGCTGAGCAGTCTGGGCTCGGTGGCGGCGGGGCTGCTGGCCGCCCGGCTGTTCCGGGGAGGACGGCTGTGAGCGCCTGGATCCTGCCCTGCGCGGTGTGCGGCATCCTGCTGTTCGGTCTGTGGAAGGGCGTGGATGTGTACGACGCCATGACGGGCGGCATCCGGGAAGGGCTGCGGGTGTGTCTGTCGGTCTTCCCCGCCCTGCTGACCATGCTGATGCTGATCTCCATGGTACAGGCCTCCGGCCTGACCGGGCTGCTTGCCCGCCTGCTGTCGCCTCTGACGGCGCTGCTGGGCATCCCGGCGGAATGCCTGCCGCTGGCGCTGCTGCGACCCTTTTCCGGCAGCGGGGCGCTGTCGCTGGGCAGCGCCGTCCTGGAGGAGGCCGGGACGGACAGCCTGACGGGGCGGGTGGCCGCCGTCATGCTGGGCAGCAGCGAGACCACCTTTTATGTCATTGCCGTCTATGCTGCCCATCTGGGTCTGCGGGACACCGGCTATGTCCTCAAGGCGGCGCTGATCGCCGATCTGGCCGCCTTCCTGCTCAGCGGCGCTGCCGTCCGCCTGCTGATGACATAAAAAATCACGCGGAGTCGGCAACGCCGCGCCCCGCGCGTATTTTTTCAATTCCACAAAGCGATCATTCCATTGAGATATCCCGCAAAGGTCACCCACAAAAGATAGGGCAGCTGGAGGACTGCCGCCGCCCGGCTGCACCGGCGGAAGGCCGTCACCATCCACACAATGGCCGCCCACAGGGCGCACAGCACGGCGAAGGCCGCCCAATACAGCCGGAGACGGAAGAAGATCGGCGTCCACAGCACATTGAGCGCCAGCTGCACCCCATAGGGCCGCAGCGCCCCCGGCGAATGCTTTTTCCACACCAGCCAGGCCGAAATGCCCATCAGGGTGTATAAGATCGACCACACCACCGGGAACACCCACCCCGGCGGTGCCAGCGGCGGCTGCCGCAGCTGACCGTAGCCCTCCATTGCCCTCCTGCCGGTGAGCAGATAGGAGATCCCCGCCGCGCCCCAGGCGATGCCGCAGCTGACGGCCAAAGACAGAATATGCCTGCGCTTGGACATGAAAAACGCCCCCTTTTTCTTTCAGTATACGGGAAAGGGGGCGTATTATTCAGTTTTCCTCCGAAAGGACAGGGGGCAGGGCGGGCTCCACCAGCGCCGTCTGGAATTCAAAGTAATTTACCATGCCCGGCGCGGCGCCCTGAGGCTTTTTTACCCGACGGATGAGGGTATGATCCACCGCCACCCGGGGCTGCTTTCCCGCCGCGCTGTAATAGGCCGCGATGGCCGCCGCCTGGCGCAGGGCCTCCTCCGGAGGTTCACGGCCCTCGGTGAGCAGCACCGCGTGACTGCCGGGGACATTGCGGGCGTGGAACCACAGATCGTTTTTGCCGGCGCGGCGATGGGTCAGCTCATCATTTTCCCGATTGCTGCGGCCGCACAGCACGGTAAAGCCGCCCGCCACCGTGAACCGGCGGGGGGCAAAGGACAGCGGCTTTGGCTTGCGCTTGCCCTTTTCCTCCGGCTTTACATAGCCCGCCTGGATCAGCTCCTCCCGGATCTCCCGCAGCTGGGCGGCATCACCGGCGGCGGCGAGGGTGTACAGCACATTGTTCACATACTCCAGCTCCTGCTCGCCCAGAGCGATCTGCCGGGTGAGGGCCTCCTCCGCCCGCTTGAGACGGGTGTATTTGGCAAACAGCCGCTGGGCGTTTTCCTGCGGGGACAGCAGGGGATCCAGCTCCACCCGCACCTGTGGCAGGTCGGGATCAAAATAATCGGTAAGTGTCACCGAGCGGTCGCCCGGCCGGATGGCGTACAGGTTGGCGGTGATCAGGTCTGCGGTGCGCTTGAGCTTTTCCCGCTCTTCGGCGGTGTGCAGCTCCTGCCGCTGGCCGCTGAGCTTGCGCTCCAGCCGTTTTTTCACGGTGGTCATTGTGCGCTCCATGCCACCGGAAAGGTTCTTCAGATCGTTGGCGCGGGTCTGTTCCCGGTAAAAATCATCCAACAGAGCGGAAAAACTATCGAATTTTATACATTCCGTATTTGCCTCTCTGGTGATCTCTGCGGCGGCAAAGTCGTTTTTGCCCCCCGAACGGCGCAAAAGCCAGGGCTGGGGCGGCTCATCCCGCAGAGACAGCAGGGCGCGGCACAGGCCGCCGGCACCACCCCCCCGATGAACGGCCTCCCGGGCCATCAGGGGAGAGAGCCCGGCCAGCCGGTCACACAGCGCCCCGGCATCGTCGCCCACCTCCCGGCAGAGCGCCTCCAGCTCCTGGGGGGAAAGCTCCCACAGGGAGGGCTTGTCCTGTAAGGGCGGCAGCCTGTACAGCAGGCCCGGCTGCACGGGCCGGGGGCTGCTGTCCGGCCCCACCGGATGCATGCAGGCGATGATGTGTCCCTGAGGCCCCACCAGAATCAGATTGGTGGCGCGGCCCATCATCTCGCAGATCAGATGCTTCTCCGCCGGGACACCCAGCTCATCCACCGCCGAAAAGCGGATGTCCAGCAGCCGCTCGTGGCGGGGCTGGGTGACCGAAAGGATGCGCCCACCGGCCATCTGCTTGCGCAGCAGCATACACAGCATGGGGGGCGTCTCCGGATTGTCGAATTTTTCGGCAGTGAGATGTACCCGTGCGCCGTTGCCGGCGCACAGCAGCAGCCGCACGTTGCCCTCGTCCCGGCTGCGCAGGTGGAGAATGATCCGATCCCGCCGGGGCATGGTGACCTTGTCCACCCGGGCGTTTTCCAGTCGGCGGTGAAGCTCCTCCGCCAGACCGGCGATGACAAAGCTGTCAAGCGCCATATCCCAATTCCTCCAGTCGTTTGAGAATCGCGTCCTCGGCGGCGGTGTCCTGTCCCGCCGGACGCTTGCCCGCCCGGGCTGCTTCCTGCTGTCTACGCAGCGCATCGGCAAAGGCCGGGAACTGCGGGTCCGCCGTCAGTTTTTCGGTAAAATAATAGCCGTTTTCCGCGCCACAGGTGTCGGATATGCCGCCCACGGCCTCCAGCACCACATACAGCCGCCGCCCCTCCCGGGCAAGGGCCTCTTGTCGGATGGAAAAGCCGTGTTCACCCAGCCACTGCCGCAGCCGGTGGGCGCAGGTCATGGGCTGCAGGACCAGCTTATGTCGGCCGTCGGCCGTCCAGGGGCCGGCCTCCAGAATGGAGGCGATCATCTCGCCGCCCATGCCGCAGATGGAAATGGTGTCGGCGTCCTCCGGGCCGAATGCCTCCAGTCCGGGGCACAGCACCGTGCGGATGTGGCCCTCCAGCCCCCGGGCGGTGATATTTGCCCGGGCGGAGGCCAGCGGTCCGGGGCGGATGTCGGCGGCAAAGGCGCAAAGCGCCCCCTCCTCCACCAGCCGGATGCACAGATAGGCGTGATCGCAGCCCACGTCGATCACCGACCGGCAGGGCGTACACATCCGGGCGGCCAGCGCCAGTCTTGGGGTCAGCTTCATAAGCGGCCCTCCTTTTTCAGATACAAATAAACCAAGGGGCCTTGGCTCCTTGGTTTATGGGTTTCTTCCGCCAACTCAGGCCTTTTTGGCCAGATGGGCGTTGATCTTGGCTACCAGCTCGTCGGCGTTGGTGCCGTGAACCATGCAGGCCTCGGCGATGGACTCGCCGCGGGAAGCGGGGCAGCCCAGGCAGTGCATACCGATCTCGAAGAAGTACTCAGCGGTCTCCACATCGAAATCCAGGATCTCGCCGATCAGGGTGTCCTTGGTAACAGAAGTCATACAATATCCCTCCGGGTATAGAATTACTAACAGCGTCTTTATTATACACGGGAAGCTGTATTTTTTCAACCGTAAATTTGTGATTTCCCGTTCGGACGCAAAAGAGCGCCGCTTGGCGGCGCTCTCAGCTTGTCAAAAAGTCAAAGCTGACCGTAGGCAGCTTTGCTTATTGATCGGTTTTTTGGCCGTGATCTGTGTGATCATGGTCAAAAAACACCTCGACCCGCCGGATTTTCCGCAGAAAACCCGGCGAAAACCGGCCCGCAGGCCGGAGCCAAATCTGTCAAAGAACCCAACGAATGTGGTTCTTTGACAGGCTCAGAGCGCCGCTTGGCGGCGCTCTCTGTTATGCACAGGTATTCCTGTTGGCTCAGGCCTGCTCGCGCATCTTGGCGAAGCACTCGGAGCAGTAGACCGGACGGTCGGTCTTGGGCTCGAAGGGAACCTTGGCCTCTTTGCCACAGGCAGCGCAGGTAGCGGTGAAGAACTCGCGGGGGCCGCGGGCAGCCTGCTTGCGGGCGTCACGGCAGGCCTTGCAGCGCTGGGGCTCATTCTGGAAGCCGCGCTCAGCGTAGAACTCCTGCTCGCCGGCGGTGAACACGAACTCGTTGCCGCATTCCTTGCACACTAAAGTCTTGTCTTCGTACATGGTTGTTACCTCTCTTTTCCGCGTTGCGGTGATGAATATATGCGAACAGACGAATGTCTGTTTTCGCCTTGAGACAGATAGCGGGCCAGCTTCCGCCGGATGCGGAGGACGGCGTTTTCCACCGATTTGGGACTGCGTCCCAGCTGTCGGCCGATCTCACTGACCGAATAGCCCGCCAGATAGGGTTCCAGAACTGACGCCTCAAACGCAGAAAGAAAGCCATGCAGGGCTGCTTGGATCTCTGTTTCGGTTTCGCTTGCCAGATATTGGATCTCAGGATCTTCTCCGTCAAAAAAAGTCGGACACTCGGGCAGCTGCCGCAGCGCGTCCTCCTCGCGAGAAAAACGCCGGACATCCCGCCGGATGGCATCATAGATCTGACGACGGATGCACAGGGAGGCATATGCCTCGAAATTATCGCTGCGCGCAGGGTCATAGCCGCGGATGGCCTTCAGCAGGCCGATCATTCCCTCCTGATACAGGTCATCCTGATCGCCGCCCTGTAAAAAGAACTGCCGCACAATGCGGGAGACCAGGCGGGAATATTCCGCCGCGCGGAGCTCCTCCTCCCGCTCGGGAAGGGCGGCCCGTTCTGAAAAAAGCTGTGCCACAGGCGCTCCTTTCACAGGTCAAAATGATGCATCTTTGGCTATTGACAAGAGTATATCCCTTTTGCACAGGATTTGTCAAGTGGAAAGCGAATTTTTGTGATATTCGACAATTTTTCCTGAAGATTTTCGTTCATTTTAACAACTCATCGGGGTCTACAGAGTGTTCTTCCTTCACTGTGGACAGGATCAGGATGGTGCGGGTGTTCTGTACGCCGGGGATGGACTTCACCTGATTGAGCAGATGCTCCAGGCTGCTGGTGTTGCTCGTGGTCACCCGCAGCATGAAGTCAAAGTCACCGGTGATGTAATGGCAGGCCAGAATCTCCCGGTTGTTTTTGACGAAGGAATGGAACCGCTCGATATACTTGGGATGCTCCAGACTGACCGACATATAGGCATTGACATCCTTACCGGCCTTGGCGCTGTTGATGATGGTGGTGTGCTGCTGGATCAGGCCGGAATTTTCCAGCTTGCGGATGCGCTCGATGACCGCCGACACCGACATATTGACCTTGTCGCTGATGACGCTGGCGTTCTCTCTGGCGTTGCTTCGCAGACACCTGAGAATTTTCACATCGATCTCATCCATGACCGGCACCTCACTTATACGCATATGTTATCATTATATCTGCTGTTCCATAAAATTTCAAGTAAAAATGTTATTTTTTGAAAATATTTTTGCGCGGAGGGCGGAAAAGCGAGGGACAACGCAGCCGCAGGCCCCTGTTTTCGATGCAAATGCATTTTTGTCGATGCAAACGATGCCATCTCCAACTCCAGCTCCAACTCCAGCTCCAGCTCCAGCTCCAGCTCCAACTCCAGCTTCATCTTCATCTCCAGCTACAGCTCCAACGTCAGCGGCAGCCCCAACATCAGCTGCCGCTGGCGCGTCAACTGCAGCTGCATCTTCAGCATCAAGGTGCATCGGCGTGCATCCAAATGCATGCCAGCGCCACGCCGGATGGGGCCCGCGAGGCATGCAGACCCACTGGGGGTTGGGTCTGCGCCCCTTGCCCTCCGAGGGAAAACGGCGGCCCTGCTGCCGATGAATGTGGGGAGCGCGCCTTGCTTTGACAAGTGGAAAGGCCGCCCGTCGGGCGGCCTTTGGGGGACACGAATTATTCTTCGCTTTTGGCGGCGGGCTTTTTGC
>CAZDUQ010000007.1:0-22657 GCA_964508665.1 uncultured Oscillospiraceae bacterium
TGACGGTATGGTCGATGCCCAGCCGGGCAAACTCGATCTGCCGGGGCTTGGAGGGAACGGATACATTGTCCCGCACCCAGTTGTACAGAGGACGGTGATCCTCGTACTCCAGCGAGCACAGGGAGTGGGTGATGCCCTCCAGAGCGTCCTGGATGGGATGGGCGAAGTCATACATGGGATAGATGCACCACTTGTCCCCGTGGCGGTGATGGTGGGCATATTTGATGCGGTAGATCACCGGGTCACGCATATTGAAGTTGCCGCTCTCCAGGTCGATCTTGGCTCGCAGGGTGTATTTTCCCTCGGGAAACTCGCCGTTTTTCATGCGCTCAAACAGGTCCAGCGATTCCTCCATGGGTCGGTCCCGCCAGGGGGAGCGGGCGGGGGTGGCGGTGTCGCCCCGATATTCCTTAAACTGCTCGGGGGTCAGCTCGCACACATAGGCCAGGCCCTTGCGGATGAGCTCCACGGCAAATTCGTAGTCCTTCTCGAAATAATCAGAGCCGTAGAGCATCTGATCCCAGTCAAAGCCCAGCCAGCGGATATCCTCCTGAATGGCGTCCACGAACTCCACATCCTCCTTGGCGGGGTTGGTGTCGTCAAAGCGCAGGTTGCACTTGCCGCCAAATTTTTCCGCCGTGCCGAAGTCGATGCACAATGCCTTGCAGTGGCCGATGTGCAGATAGCCGTTGGGCTCCGGCGGGAAGCGGGTGTGGACGGTCTGCCCCGCGAACTGTCCGCCGGGGGCGATATCCTCTACAACGAATTCCTCAATAAAATTGGAAGTTTTGATCTCTTCAGACATCGTAATCACTCCTGTTTCTTTTCTCACAGACTCGCCCGATATTCCTCGATGCGGCGGCGGCAGGTCTCCTGTCCCAGCAGGGACATGATGGCATGCAGATCGGGGGTGTTTTTCCGGCCGCAGACCGCCATGCGCACCACGGCGCTCACATCCCCCACATGACCCCGGAACTGCTCCGGTGCAGCCTTGTAGGCTTTCATATCCGGGCTCATGCCCAGCGGCTCGCAGATCTCCTTCATCCTGCCGAACCAGGTGTCCTTGTCGTCGGTGCAGTCCATCAGGGGGAGATAGGCGTCCAGCACCTGCTTTTGCAGGTCGTGGTCCAGCTCCAGCGTTTCCTCCTGAGAAAAGCTGTCGTCAAAGAAATAAGCGGTATAGGCGGGAACATCCTTCCAGCGAAGGATATCCTTCCGGGGCTTTTTGCCGCCCCGGTCGATGGCGAACACCGCCCGGGCATAGCCGGGGTCGGCGGTCAGCCGCCCGTAAAGGGCGGGGTCGAAGCGCTGCGCCCAGGCGGCAGCCCGGTCATAGACCTCCTCCGCCGTCATGCGGGAGATGACCTCTCCGGACACCGAGTTCAGCTTGGCCAGGTCGAACAGCGCGCCGGAGGCGCTCATCTTGTTCAGCTTAAAGGGGAACTCGTTATAATGGGCGGTCTTGTTCTGCCGACGCCAGTCCTCGAAGTTGGAGTTGGCGATGGTCAGCAGATATTCCACCACTGCCTCGGCGGGGTAGCCCTCCTCCACGAAGAAGTCCACAGCGGCCTCGGGATCCTTGCGCTTGGAAAGCTTGCGGCGGGAGCCGTCCTCCTCCTTCATGATAGGGGAGACATGGGCGTACTTGGGGGGCTTGAGCCCGCACAGCCAGAACATTTGCAGGTGGATGGGCACCGAGGCGATCCACTCGTCGGCCCGGATGACCTGATTGACCCGCATCAGGGTGTCATCCACGATATGGGCGAAGTGATAGGTGGGGATGCCGTCGCTTTTGAGCAGCACCACGTCCACAAAGTTGGCCTCCATCTCGATGTCGCCCCGGATGCCGTCCTTATATTTCACCCGCTCGCCGGGCTTGCTGGGGGAACGCATGCGCATCACATAGGGCTTGCCTGCCTTCAGGTTTTCCTCGATCTGCTCCAGCGTCAGATCGCGGCAGCGGGCGTATTCGCCCCAATAGCCGGGGGTGACGCCTGCCTCCTCCTGGCCGGCCCGCAGCTGGGCGATCTCTTCGGCAGAACAGAAGCAGGGATAGGCCAGGCCCTTTTCCACCAGATCCTTGCAGAACACATGGTAATATTCCGCCCGGCGGCTCTGGGTATAGGGGCCGTAGTCCCCCGATTCGCTGTCGTCGCCGGTGGCGCCCTCGTCAAAGGTGATGCCAAAATCCCGGAGACCGCGAACGATCTGGCCCACACCGCCGGCCACCTCCCGCTTTTTATCGGTGTCCTCGATGCGGAGGATCACCCGGCCGCCGCTGGTGTGGGCAGCCCGCTCCCCCACCATGGCGGTAAAAACGCCGCCGATGTGCAGAAAGCCGGTGGGGCTGGGGGCAAAGCGGGTCACCAGAGCGCCCTCCTTCAGTTGTCGAGGCGGGAAGACCTCCTCCAGCAGCTGTCGAGGCGTCCGGGTCACATGGGGAAACAATAACTGCGCCAATTTCTCATGATCGGTCATGTAAATATCACTCCTGCAAGAAAAATCTGCATACTTCTCGTATTTTATCAGTTTATTATAGTCTTTTTTCTTACAGGATGCAAGCAAAAGCGTAAAAAATCCCGCCCCATGCAAAAAAGCCCCATGGGACTCCCATGGGGCCTACGGATGAAGTAGCTTTCCGCGGCCTTCAGCAGACGGCGGCGGGCGTCTCCCACAAAAGCCGGGGCGACTGCTCTCCCGCCGTCAGACGGACGGCACCGGATGCCGTTTCGGTGAGGATGGCCGCCGCAAGGGGATCCTCCACCTGCTTTTCCACCAGCTGCCGCAGGGGTCGCGCTCCCAGCCGCCGCTCCCGGCACAGCTCCAGCAGCTGCTCCGCCGCCGCCGTGTCCCAGGTCAGGACGATCCCCCGCGGTCGGCACCGTTCCGCCAGTTCCTCCAGCTGCCGCCGCAGGATGGCTCCCAGCGCCTCCCGGCCCAGGGGACGGAACACCGCCACGCCGTCCAGACGGCCCAGCAGCTCGGGACGCAGTGCCTGCCGCACCGTCGCCAGCACGCTCTCCCGCCGGGTCTGCTCCTCCCGAACAAAGCCCGGCGGCTGTCTGTCCGCGTTTTCGCTGCCCAGATTGGAGGTGAGGAGGATCACCGTCTCCCGGAAGCTGACGGACGCTCCCGAACCGTCGGTGAGGCAGCCCTCCTCCAGCATTTGCAGCAGCACGTTGAGCACCTCCGGATGGGCCTTTTCCACCTCGTCCAGCAGCACCACGCTGGCCGGGCGGGCCTTGACCCGCTCGGTAAGCTGGCCACCCTCGCCGTAGCCCACATAGCCCGGCGGCGCGCCGATGAGCCGGGAGACCGAATGCTTTTCCACATATTCGCTCATGTCCAGACGGATGAGCCCGCCGCCCTCCGGGAACAGGCCCTCTGCCAGCGCCCGAGCCAGGCTGGTCTTTCCCACGCCGCTGGGGCCGCACAGCAGAAAGGCGCCCCGGGGGCGATCCCGCGCCGGGAAGGCGCTGCGGCGCACCATTGCCCGGGCCACCTGCGAAACGGCCTCCGGCTGGCCCACCACCCGGGCGGAAAGCAGCGTCTCCAGTCCCAGCACCCGCTGCCGCCAGGCCCGGTCGCTGTCCTCCCAACCGCCCCGCAGCAGGGCGGCCACCTGCCGCACCTGGGCCTCGGTCACCTGCTCCGCCTGCTCCATGGCCGCCCGGGCGGCGGCCTCGTCCAGCAGATCCACCGACCTGTCCGGGTCGGCCCGTCCCGGCATACACCGCGCCGAAAGCGCTGCCGCAGCCGAAAGGGCATCCTCGGTGATGGGCAGCCGGTGATGGCGCTCATAGCCGGGGCGCAGTGCCCGCAGGATGCGGGCGGTCTCCTCCGCAGTGGTCTCACGCAGGCGGATGGGCTGGAAGCGCCGTGCCAGCGCGCCGTCCCGGCTGATGTATTTCTGATATTCCGGGCCGGTGGTGGCGCCGATGACCCGCAGCTCGCCCCGGGCCAGCTCGGGCTTCAGCAGGTTTCCGGCGTCAATGGCCCCCTCGGCAGAGCCCGCCCCACAGACGGTGTGCAGCTCGTCCAGAAAGAGGATCACATCTCCCGCCGCCCGCACCTCCCGCAGGACGGCCCGCACCCGCTCCTCGAACTCGCCCCGGTATTTGGTGCCCGCCACCATGCCGGAAAGCTGCAGGGCGATCAGCCGTTTGCCAACCAGCGGCGGCGGTACGCTGCCCTCCGCAATGCGCTGGGCCAGCCCCTCCACCAGCGCGGTCTTTCCCACACCGGCGGGGCCCAGAAGCGCGGGGTTGCCCTTTTGCCGGCGGCAGAGGATCTGCATCATCCGCTCCAGCGCCTCTTCCCGGCAGGCCACCGGATCATAGCCGCCTGCGGCGGCGCGGGCGGTCATGTCCTCGCCGAATTGCAGGGTGAGCTTCAGCTCTCGGCGGGAAGCGGGCTGGGCGGGAGGCTCCTCCCGCAGACGGCGCAGCAGCGCCGTGCCCTCCGGGCCGCAGTGCTCCAGCAGGGAGGCCGCCGGTGTCCGGGCCAGGATCACCAGCAGCCAGCGGGCGGTGATGATCCCATGGGGCGCGGCCATCGCCGCCGCCTGACGGATGCAATCGGCGCTTTCCGGTGTCAGGGCAAAGGAGCCCTGCTCCCCGGCCTCCGGCGGGTACTGCTGCCGCAGACGCTGCTCCGCCAGCCGACACAGGCGGGCGTCCTCCTGCTGCAGAGCCCCCAGCAGCAGGTGCTCCGGCCCGATGGCCGGGTGGCCCAGCCGCCGCGCCGCCTGATAGGCATTCACCAGCGCCCGCTGGCCGCTCTGCGAAAACCGGTGCTCCATCAGTTTTTCTCCTGAGGCGGCGCAAAACGGTCGCCGTGCTGGGTGGACATGGTCATATGGTTGTCCCGGGGGCGCATTTCCTCGGCCTGAGCGGGTTCTTTTTTCATGAAAATCACCTCACCCATAGCCTTTCCGAAAAATCTCCGATTATTTCTCTGTGGATTTCGGGAAATACCCTATTGAATTTTTTTATTTTTCTGCTAGAATAGAAGAAGATCAATTATGGAGGTGCTTTTCTTATGGCATACAAAATCACTGACGCTTGCGTTGGCTGCGGTACCTGCGCCGGCGCTTGCCCCGTTGGCGCTATCAAGGACGCCGGCGGCAAGTACGAGATCGATGAGAACGCCTGCGTGAGCTGCGGTACCTGCGCCGGCGCTTGCCCCATGGGCGCTATCGTCGAGGGCTAAGCAACTGACCCAAAAACGCGTTTTGCTTTGTGCAAAACGCGTTTTTTCTTTTCTTTTTGACAAAGCTGTGGTATACTTTATCGCAATAAAATCCAACACAAAGGAAGGTCCCGCCTATGGAAACCACCCGCTTCACCCAATACTGCGACGCCGTCGTTCAAAACTGCTCCCGGGTCATCGTGGGCAAGGAGGATGTCATCCGCCGCGTACTCACCTGCTTTGTCTGCTCCGGTCATGTGCTGCTGGAGGATGTGCCCGGCACCGGCAAGACCATGCTGCTGCGCGCCTTTGCCAAGACCATCGGCGGCGGCTTCAAGCGCATCCAGTTCACCCCCGACCTGCTGCCTTCCGACCTGACGGGCATCAATTATTATGACCAGAAGCAGGGGGAATTCCGCTTCCGTCCCGGGCCGCTGTTTTCCAACATCGTTCTGGCTGACGAGATCAACCGCGCCACTCCCCGCACCCAGTCCTCTCTGCTGGAGGCCATGGAGGAGCGGCAGATCACGGTGGACGGCGTCACCACCCCGCTGGAGGAGCCCTTCCTGGTGATGGCCACCCAGAATCCGCTGGAATCCTATGGCACCTTCCCCCTGCCGGAAGCCCAGACCGACCGCTTCTTCATGCGGCTGCGGCTGGGCTACATGACCCGGGAGCAGGAGCTGTCCGTCCTGGGCCGCAGGAGCGCCCCCGCGCTGATCGGAGAGTTGGAGCAGGCCGTCTCGGCGGAGGAGACCGCCTGGGTCAAGGCCCACTACCGGGAGGTCACGGTCCCGCCAGTGGTAGCGGGCTATCTGATGGATATCGTTTCCGCCACCCGGCAGGAGAGCCGGTTTCTCTCCGGCGTCTCCACCCGCGGTGCCATCGCCCTGTATCAGGCGGCGCAGGTGACGGCGGTCTTCTCCGGGCGGGACTATGTCATCCCGGAGGATGTGCGGGAGATGGCGCCCTGGGTGCTGGCCCACCGGATGAGCACCGGCACCGCACGCACGCAGGATGCCGAAAAGCTGCTGGACGAGGTGCTGAAGCGGGTGCCCGTCCCCACTGAGGCACTCTGATGCTGCTGTTTGCTTTGGCCCTGGGGCTCCTGATCGCGATCGCCCAGGAATGGTCTCTGCGCCACGCGCTGGACGGCGTGAGCCTGCACGCCGCGTCGGCCCGTCGGCTGGTGGAGCCGGGGGAGGTCTTTCCGCTGGTAACCACCGTCACCAACCGCTCCCGACGGTTTTTGCCCTTTGTCCGGTTTAGCCTTTCGGTGCCCCCTGCGCTGACGCCCCGGGATGACCGGGCGCAGCTGACCACCTGTGGACTGAACCACAAGGAGCTGCGGTGCAGCCTGTGGCTGATGCCCCGGCAGACCTGGCGGCAGGAGCTGCCGGTCAGCTTTGCCGCACGGGGACGCTATGTGTTCACCGACGCCATCCTGTACGCCGGCGGCTTTCTGGGGGTAGGGGAGACGCTGGAGTATGTCTCCCAGTATCAGGAGCTGGTGGTGATGCCCGCCCGCTGCGGCGGCCCCGAGCTGGACACGTTGCTGGGCGGCTTTCTGGGGGATCGGTCGGTGGATCGGTTTCTGCTGGAGGATCCCGTGCTTACCCTGGGCTTCCGGGAGTACACCGGGCGGGAACCCATGAAATCCATTTCCTGGACACAGAGCGCCCGGTCAGGTCAGCTGATGGTGAAAAACTATGACTACACGCTGGAGCTGACGGCCACCGTTCTGCTGAACATCGACACCGCCAGGACGGACGGCTGGGAGGCGCGGCTGGAGCGCTGCTTTTCCCTGGCCCGGGCGGTGTGCGAGCGGCTGGAGGAAAAGCAGATTCCCTATTGCTTCGTCACCAACGCCGGTGCAGTGGGTGCCCGGGCACAGTGGAGCCAGGTGGGCGACGGTCTGGGGAGCGGGCATCTGTCCGCCGTGCTGGAGGGACTGGGTCGCGCCACCTACGAGCCGCTGCGTCCCTTTGCGCAGACGCTGGCCCAATGCGCCAGCCGTGCGGAGCAGGGGCGCACCCATATCCTCATCACCCCGGAACGGCAGGACGCCTGGCAGGCGTCCCTGCGGAAGCTGGAGCAGCTCACCGGTGCTCGGGCCCTCATTCTCACCGCGGAGGAGGCGACCGATCTGTGACACTGGCCTTTTTTCTGAAAATCCTCAACGATCTGTGCTTTTATTGCGGCATTTTTGCCCTGTTCGGCGGCTATTTGGGGCTGGAAGGCTCCCTGCTGCCGCAGCTGGTGCTGCTGGCACTGACGGCGGCCCTGAGCCGTCTGCTGTGGGAAAAGCGCTCCGCGCTGCGCTGTCTTCCCCTGCTTCTGCTGCCCGCCGCGCTGCTGCTGCCCTGCGTTTTGGCCGGGCGGGTGCTGCTGCTGCCCCCGGCACTGTATGTGCTGTGGACGGTGCTGCGGCAGCGCTTTCAGCTGGGGTATTACGCTGCCGCCGATCTGTTTCTGCTGGAGCTGAAGCTGCTGCCCGTACCGCTGGTGCTGATGCTGGTTCTGAGCCAGCTGTCCATGGTGGAGCGCTATTCCCTGCCCTATGTGCTGGTGCTGGTGCTGGGTTCCATCCTGCTTTTGCGGATGCTGCGGCACGATGAGGAGACCCTGCGGCAGCCCCGCTTCCGCCTGATGAATCTGCTGAGTCTGGCCGGGCTGTGCCTGCTGGGACTGATCCTGGGCAGCGCCTGGTTTCGGGGCGCGGTGCTCTGGGTGCTGGGCAGCCTGTGGAAGGTAATCTCGATACCCATCTCCTGGGTCGTTGGCGGCATTGCCGCACTGATCGCCCTGACGCTGGGCAGCCTGCTGTCCGCACTGATGCAAAACGGCGACCCTCAGGTGCTGGAGAGAATGCTCCAGCAGATGGAGCGCAGCGAGGAGCAAAACCGGAATCTGCTGGAGGAGACCGCCGCTCAGGAGGACGGCACCGGCAGAGCCCTGTGGATGCTGGCCGCGCTGGTGCTTCTGTTCGTCCTGTCCTTCCTGATCTTCCGCGCGCTGCGCAGCCGCGGTGAGGGGGAAGCGCCCCCCGCCGGAAGCCAGTCCCGCACGGCGGCCCAGCCGCTGCCCCCCGGCGAAAAGCCTCTTTCCCGGCTGAACGCCCGCACGCCAGCGCGGCAGGTGCGCTACTGGTACCGGCAGCTGCTGCTCCGCGCCCGGCAGGAGGGAGCGGAGATCAACGGCTTCCAGACCTCCCGGCAGCAGGTGGGCGCCGCCGGGAATGCCTTTGACGACCGGGAGGCGCTCGATCGGCTGCGGCAGCTGTATCTCCCCGCCCGGTATCACGATCGCGCCACCGGCGAGGACGCCCGTGAAGCCCGGGAACTGGTAAAGCGTCTGAAAAAATAGCGGATTTTTTGAGTTTTTTCTTTACTTTTTCGGCTTCTGCCTGTATAGTAAAACCATTCCGAAATCGTTTCTGCAAAGGAGCCTCTCTATGAAAAAGACCATTGGCATTTTAGGCGGCATGGGCCCGCTGGCCACTGCCGACCTGTTCAAAAAGATCGTGCTGATGACCCGCGCCGGCTCGGACAACGAGCATATCCGCATCTATATCGACAACAATGCCCAGATCCCCGATCGCACCGGCGCTATCCTCAACGGCGGCCCCGATCCCGTGCCGGAGATGAGTTCTGCCCTGAAGCATCTGGAGGCCTGCGGAGCCGACTGCATCATCATGCCCTGCAACACCGCCCACTACTTCCTGCCCCGGCTGCAGGAGCAGACCAAAATCCCCTTCATCTCCATTCTGGAGTCCACCGCAAAGGCCTGCGCCCGGCAGTTCCCCGGCAAGACGGCCTGCGTGCTGGCCACCCGGGGCACGCTGGCCTCCGGCCTGTATGACCGTGCGCTGGAAAAAGAGGGCGTTTCCTGCATCCTGCCCAACGAGGCGCAGCGGGACGTGCTGATGTACGCCATTTATGACTGCGTCAAGGGCGGCAAGCCGCTGGAGACCGTCCGCCAGCCCATGGAGCAGCTGCTGCGGGATCTGACCGCACAGGGCGCCGATTATTTCATTCTGGGCTGCACCGAGCTGCCCGTAGTGGCCGAGGAGCTCAAGCTGCCCGGCGATTTCATTGACCCCACCGCCGAGCTGGCGAAGGCCGCCATCCTGTTCTGCGGCTACGAGCTGAAATAAGCACCCATGTTCCGAAAGCGTAAGCCGGTGGCGCCTCAGCTGCGTCCACCCCCGGGACATTTCTGCACTTTGACAAAATAATATTAAAAATGAAAGTGAGAAATGACTATGTGGTTTTGGCTTGCACTGGCCGCCCTGCTTTGCTGGAGCGGCTCCGACCTGTTTTCCAAGATCGGCTGCCGTGACGGCAGCGACAAATACAGCCATCTGAAGATGGTGATGGCCGTGGGCGTTGTGATGGGCCTGCACGCCTGCTGGGAGATCTTTATCGGCGGCACGGAGATCAATCTGGATATCCTGCTGACCTATCTGCCGGTTTCCCTGCTGTACATCCTGTCCATGGCAATGGGTTATCTGGGCCTGCGGTACATCGAGCTGTCCATTTCCTCCCCCATCTGCAACGCCTCAGGTGCGCTGGTGGCCCTTCTGGCCATCCTGACCATGGGCGAAAGCTATCCCGTCCCCGTGCTGCTGGCCATCGGGCTGGTGTGTCTGGCGGTGATCGGCCTGGGCGTGGTGGAATATCAGGAGGACGACGAGGCCCGCGCCGCCCGACAGGAGGCCGGCAACTTCAAATATTCCAAGAGCTGGCTGGCGCTGGCGCTGCCGGTGGCCTATTGCGTGCTGGACGCTGCCGGCACCTTTGCTGACAGTCTGGTGCTGGACAAGCTCAGCCTGACCTATGCCGACTACGAGGCCAGCGCCAATGTGGCCTATGAGCTGACCTTCCTGGTGGCGGCACTGGTGTGCTTTGTGTATACCGTGATCATCAAAAAGGATCGGCTGATCCCCAAAATGGAAGCGCCCAAGTACATCGGCGCCTGCTTTGAGACGGTGGGCCAGTTTGCCTATATTTATGCCATCGCGGATACCGCTCATCTGGCCATGTCCGCCCCCATCATTTCGGCCTATTGCGCTGCCTCGGTGCTGTGGAGCCGGTTGTTCCTCAAGGAAAAGCTCAGCTGGAAGCATTATCTGTGCATCCTGCTGGCGGTGGTGGGCATCGTCATCATGGGCGTATTTGATGTGTGATCCAAATCAAAAAAAGGGCTTGCCGCAGCGCGCGGCAAGCCCTTTTTTTGCCTTTTACATTCCTTCCACAGCGGCACGAACCACCTGAGCGGCCTTTTCCGCCAGCTGCTCCACCAGCGCGGGGTCGCGACCTTCCACCATCACCCGCACCTTGGGCTCTGTGCCGGAGGGCCGGATCACCACCCGGCCCGCGCCGTTGAAGGCGGCGCGGATCTCCTCGCCCACGGCGATCACCTGGGGCAGCTGGGCCACCCGGCCCTTGACCGCATTGGGCGCGGCCACATTGATGGAGATCTGGGGGAAGGATTCGATCAGCCCGTTAAGCTGAGATGCCGTTTTCCCGCTCTGCTTCATGGCACACAGCAGCTGCACGGCGGTGAGCTGGCCGTCGCCGGTGGTGGCAAAATCCGACAGGATCACATGGCCCGACTGCTCGCCGCCGATGTTCCAGCCCTGCTCCCGCATACGCTCCAGCACATAACGGTCACCCACCTGGGTGCTCTGCACCGGGATGCCCTGAGCCTCCAGAAAGGCGTGCAGCCCCAGATTGGTGAGGATGGTGCCCACCACGCCGCCCTTCAGGCGGCCGCAGGTCTTCAGATGATCGGCCAGGATGCCGATGATGTGGTCGCCGTCCATGACTGCGCCGGTCTCATCCACCAGCAGGCAGCGGTCGGCGTCGCCGTCAAAGGCACAGCCGATGGCAAAGCGGCCGGTGCGCATCAGCTCCTGCAGGCCCTCAATGTGGGTGGAGCCGCAGTGCTCGTTGATGTTCACGCCATCGGGCTGGGCGTTGACGATGACGGCATCAGCCCCCATGGCCCGGAACAGCTGCTCCGCCGTGGCCGAGGCCGCGCCGTTGGCGCAGTCCACCGCTACCCGCAGCCCCACCAGACGACAGGGGGCGGTGTCCACGATATGCCGGACATAGACCTCAGCGGGGGCACCGTCATAAGGGCGAACCTGCCCCAGCTCCGCGCCGGTGCGGACGGCACCCACCGGGGCGTCGATCAGCTCTTCGATGCGGGCCTCCTGCCCGTCGGTGAGCTTATAGCCCTCTCCGCCGAAGATCTTGATGCCGTTGTCGGCAAAGGGATTGTGGCTGGCGGAGATGACGATGCCTGCGTCGGCCTCCGGGCTGTGGGCGGTATGCCAGGCCACGGCGGGAGTGGGCATGACCCCCAGGGTGGTCACATCGGCCCCGGCGTTGCACAGGCCGGCGGTCAACGCGGCCTCCAGCATCCCGCCGGAGATGCGGGTATCCCGCCCGATGAACACCAGTGGACGGCGGCCGGTCTGCTCGCCCAGCAGGGTGCCCAGAGCATAGCCGGTGCGGTAGGCAAGGTCAAAGGTCAGCTCTTCGTTGGCTTTGCCGCGGATGCCGTCTGTTCCGAAATATTTCATAGTCAGTTACCTCTTTTCGCTTTTCATGCATGAATCGAATGGTCTGAAAGGGAAAATGCCGAAGGTACAATCGGCTTACAGCTCCAGCTGCCCCTGGAAGGGGATCCCCAGATGCTCATAGGCCCGGGGGGTGACGCACCGGCCCCGGGGTGTGCGGTTCAAAAAGCCGATCTGCAGCAGGTAGGGCTCGTACACATCCTCCAGCGTGACGCTCTCCTCCCCGATGGTGGCGGCCAGTGTTTCCAGCCCCACCGGCCCGCCACGGAAGTTGTGGATAATGCTCTCCAGCATCCGTCGGTCGGTGCGATCCAGCCCCAGACCGTCGATCTCCAGCGCCGACAGCGCCACATCGGCCATGTGCCGATCCACCCGTCCGCTGCCCTTGACCTGGGCAAAATCCCGTACCCGCTTGAGGATGCGGTTGGCGATACGGGGCGTGCCCCGGGAGCGGCGGGCGATCTCCATCGCGCCGGTGGGGTCGATGTCCACCCCTAAAATGGCCGCCGTGCGGGTAACGATGGCCTGTAATTCCTCCGGCTGATACAGCTCCAGCCGCAGCTGCACACCGAACCGGTCCCGCAGAGGGGAGGACAGCTGTCCCGCCCGGGTGGTGGCCCCGATCAGGGTGAAGCGGGGCAGATCCAGTCGGATGGAACGGGCCGCCGGGCCTTTGCCGATGATGATGTCCAGGGCGTAATCCTCCATGGCGGGATAAAGCACCTCCTCCACGCTGCGGTTGAGGCGGTGGATCTCGTCGATGAACAGCACATCGTTTTCGTTCAGGTTGGTCAGCAGAGCCGCCAGGTCACCGGCCTTTTCGATGGCGGGGCCGGAGGTGACCCGGATATTGACTCCCATCTCGTTGGCGATGATACCCGCCAGCGTGGTCTTGCCCAGACCAGGCGGGCCGTACAGCAGCACATGATCCAGCGGCTCTGCCCGCAGACGGGCCGCCGAGATGTAGACCTGCAAATTTTCCTTGGCCTTTTGCTGGCCGGTATATTCCCGCAGCAGCTTGGGGCGCAGAGAGCCCTCCTGCTCGTCGTCGTGATTCAGGGTAGAGGAGACGATGCGCTCCTCCTCCAGAGCCTCACCAAATTCGATAGCCATGGTGCCACCTCCTTAAAACAGTCGTTTCAGTGCCGCCCGGACGATCTCATCGGTGGCCAACCCGGCTGTGTCCACCCCCTGGAGGGCGTTCACCGCCACCGCGCGGGGATAGCCCAACACGGCCAGCGCCGCAAGAGCATCCTCCATGGCGCCGCCGGGGGATACCAGCTCGGGCATGGCCATACCGGTGCTTCCGGAGGCCGCTTCCAGCTGATCCTTGGACATTTTATCCTTCATCTCCAGCAGGATGCGCTGGGCCAGCTTTTTGCCGATGCCGGGGGCGGCGGTCAGGGCCTTTTCATCCCCGGAGATGACACACAGCGCCAGCTTTTCCGGTGTGACAGCCCCCAAAATGGCCAGCGCCGCCTTGGGCCCCACGCCGGAGACGGCGATGAGCTGCTTAAAGCAGGCCAACTCCTCCTTTCGGATGAAGCCGTACAGCTCGAAGATGCCCTCCCGTACATGGAGGTAGGTATAAAAGGTGGCGGTTTCACCGGGCTTGACCGCCCGGGCCGAGGTATAGGAGGTATTGATGGCATAGCCCACGCCGCCGGCGTCCACCACTACCATCCCCGGTTCCGCGGCAGCCGCCTTTCCGGAAATATAATAAAACATGGCGTTCCTCACTCGCAAAAAGATTTACCCTTATCATAGCACATCCGTTCGGGATGCACAACAGAAAATTATTGTTGTTTTCCGACAGAGGGTATCCCGAAAAAAAGCAAAGGACGGGGGCAGCCCCGTCCTCCATGCTCATTCCTCCAGTGTGCGGCGGATATAGTCCTCCACCTGCTCACGGGGGATGTCCAGCGCCACGGCCAGCTCGCCGTAAAGCGTATCCTCCGCCCGTTTGCGGTAGCGCTCATCCACCTGCCCGCCCTTGCGGCCGGCGGCGTGAGCCGTCTGCTGTCGGGTATAGATGGTCTTGATCAGCTGTACCAAATCGGCGCAGTCATGGCTCCCCAGCATCCGCTGATAATACTCTCCCGCCAGCCGTGCTCCCCGGCCCTCCACCTGCACCTCGCGGATCCGGGGGATGGAGCGCACCAGCGCCTCGGCCTCGGCCTTGCCGATGACCGGCCGCATGAAGACCTTGCCCTCCACCGGCGCGAACACCGTTCCGGTGCGGTACAGCGGCTGCAAGGTATAATACAGCCTGTCGCTTTTCATGTCCGGCAGGGCCAGCGGGCCCACCGCCTCCACCCGGCAGACGCCCTCGCCGCCGTAAATAATCAGTTCTCCCGGTTGAAACATAAGCAGCCTCCTTTGTGAAAAAGCGGGATCCGTTTCCTCCATTTTATCACATTTTAGCGGGAGAATGTAAGTACTTTTTCTCAAAAAGACGATTCGTTATATTGCAGTTGCCACAGTTCAGAGGTGCCCTGCCGCCGAAACAGCAGGCAGTCCCCGGTGAGATACAGCTCCCATTCGTCCGGCCCGATCGTCTCCCACTGAAGCAGCAGTTCTCCGTCCGGGAGGGAAAACAACTGCGTGGTCGTTTCCGCCCCGCCGACTGTCCGCACCAGCAGCCGGGCCCCGGCGTCATCCGCCTGAACGACCTCCACCGCCCCGGCTTCGCTTTCATGTCCCAGCGTCAGCGGGGTATACGCCATATCGGTCAGCTGCGTCAGCGCCAGATCGTACCAGAGACCGTCAGCAGTAGGCCGGCCGATCAGCAGGCAATCGTCCCAGACGCCCACCACCGACTGGCCCAGAGTGGTCACCAGCCGACCTTCGCCGGTGGCGTGGTCATAAACGCCGTAGTCGGTGACTCCGTTTTTCCCGCTGATGTGCCGATACAGCAGCCGGTGATCGTCCAGCACCCGCACCAGCTGAAAGGCGGTGCCGTTATCGCTCCTGAGCGCCTCGGGCACCATTCCGCCGATGAAGATGCTGCCTTCCTTCTGTGCGATCATCAGGTCACCCAGAGCAGAGAGCTCCTGTGCCGGATCGTAAGCTTCCACGGTGGCCTCCCACTCCTCGTTCAGCGAGGCCCGCCACTGGCGCTGGCCATCATAGTAATACAGCTGCCAGGGATCGCGGCACAGTACCGTCAGCTGGTGGCTGCCGTCGTGGCTGGACACCTCCTGCCGGGAGAGCACCGTTCCGGATACACAATCATACAGCAGCAGCGCCGCCCCATCCGGGCCGTAGCCCATCAGCGCCATGACACGGTCGGTGAGAGGCGTGAAGCAGCCCAGATCGGCAAAGCCATCGATTGCCGTCTCCGGATCCGGCAGCGCCACGGCATCTGCCGGAAGGCCGTCAGGAACAGACGGGGCCGCAGGCCCGGCTTCCGGTTCCTCCGGTGCGTCAGGCGATTCCGGGATATCGGGCTGTTCGGGCACTTCCGGTTCTTCCGGTGTCCCGGGTTCCTCCGGCGCGTCGGGGACATCTGACGCGGCGGGAGACTGCGGCGTTTCCACGGGGTCAGGGGACTTCTGACAGGCAGCGCACAGCAGCAGACAGGCTGCCAGCAGGACGGCACAGATGTGTTTCATAAAGGCGCTCCTTTCCTCGGATAGTCGGTCATCAGAACCGGATGCGGTACAGCCAGTAGGTGTCGGTGTCCCACCGGCGGAGGATGACGCACAGCGTGTTCTCCCCTGCCAGCCGGATCTGCGGGCTGCCGGCCACCAGGCTGCCGGCCAGCTCCCAGCGGAACAGCTCCCGGCCGTCGGTCATATTTCGAACGGTGATCCGGTGATCGCCGGTCTCCCAGTCGGTCTCAGACAGCGCCAGAAGGGTGAGGTCGTCGTTGGCGGTCAGCTCACCGGAAAAGGCCTCCTCCTCGGTGATGTAGCCCAGAGACAGGGGCGTCAGCTCCAGCGTCTCCAGATCCACCAGAGAAAAGTCCCAGCTGCCCGGCTCGGTGAGATGTGCCCCAAGGGCAACGCCCTCTTCTGCGCGGAGAATGAGCAGGGCAAAGCCCCAGTCGCCGATGGGGGTGGCTGTGCGGGCGGTCAGGTCATACACGCCGCAGCCCTCCACCCACTCCCAGCCGGCCAGAGAGTACGCAAAGCGGTGGTCGTCCAGCGCCTGCACGAACTGATAGCTGCGGAAGGTAGTGGCATCCTCCGGGTCGGAATACCCGCCCTCCAGCAGCAGCTCCTCTCCCAGGTACAGCGAGTCCTCCTGCCAGGTGACGGTATACGGGCCCACCACGCTTTCCTCCTCCGCCGGTGCAGAAAAGGCGCGGGTGCCGGGAACGCCATCCTCCAGCCGGATCTCCAGGCACTGCCGGGTGCCATCGGATGCCGTCTGCTCCAGCGTCAGACGGCCGTTTTCCGCCTCCCCGCCGTTCCAGATGCCCTCCAGCGTCTGAACCTCGTCGGAGAAGGAGCCGTCGGTGGACAGAAGCCGCAACGTGCAGCTGCCATCCCGGCCATAGGTAAGCACCGCCGCGGCCGTTTCGGACAGCATCCAGCCGGTGCAGCTCACCGGGTCGTCGGCTGCCGCCGTCAGCTCAAAAACCGTCGCCCCGTCGGGAGCCTCCGGTTGGGACAGCTTCTGCATCCGACCGGAAAAGCGGGTGTCCAGCATCAGATAGGCATAGGCCTCCGGTCGGCTGGTCAGGCAGTCCTCCCCGGCCAGCAGCCCGCTGAAGCACTGAACCTGCTCGTCATCCACAGTTTCGCTGAAATAAAAGATCTGCACCTGCTCCCAAGGCGTCTCCTCCGCATCGCTGCCGGTGCAGACGCTCCAGCAGGCCACACCGGCCCGCAACTCATCCCGGAACATGGCATCGGGCGCCTGATAGCCGCCGACATAGCACACCTGGCAGTCGACCTCCGGATAACGCAGCGCGGCATATTCCATCGCCCAGTTCTGTGTCAGGACAAAGCTGCCCTGGATGCGCTCGTTTCGGCTGATGATAGCCGTCCGATCGTAATAATCCTGCAGCGTCTCAGCCTGGCCTACATCGGTGACGATGCCCGCCGCGCTCTCCTGCCCGATGTCGGCAGACGGCTCCGCCTCCTCCGCGGGAGGCGCTTCGCCGGTACAGCCGCACAGCAGCAGGCACAGGCACAGCGCCGCTGCCCACAGGCGGTTCCAATGGTTCATGTGATCCTCTCCTTTGTTCGGGTTAGACCGGAGCTGGCAAAAAAAGTTCCGTTTCCGACAAAATGCGTGAAACTTTATGGCGTTTTTTCGGTCTATTAGGACGAAAGCAAAAATTTGAAAGAAAGGGGCTGCCGCCCATGCTGAAAAAATCCGCTCTTTCCTTTATGCTGCTGATCCTGTGTACCGCCGTGCTGCTGGTGGTCTGCGGAAACGCGCTGTCGCAGGTCTTCCTGCAGCTGCGGGAGCCCCTTCTGCATATTCAGGGGCTGTAAGACAAAGCTCGGGGCCTCTCTGTCCTTACCGACCCGGCAGACTGCTGCCCACGGTGTGGGCATGGCACAGGGCGATGGCCAGGGCGTCGGCGGCGTCGTCCGGCCGGGGTACGGCATTCAGATGCAGCATCATGCGGGTCATTTCCATGACCTGCTTTTTTTCTGCCTTTCCGTAGCCCACCACCGCCTGCTTGACCTGCGACGGCGTATAGGACACCGGCGTCAGTCCCTGCTCGGCGCAGGCCGCCAGGATCACCCCCCGGGCCTGAGCCACCTGGATGCCGGTGGTGATATTGTTGTTAAAAAACAGCTCCTCCACCGCCACCGCATCGGGCCGCACCTGCTCCAGCAGGGTACGCATATCCCGCAGGATCTCCATCAGCCGCCGGGACATCTCCATCCCCGCCGGCGTGGTGATGGCGCCGTAGCACAGCATCCGGCTGTGTCCCCGGACGGTCTCAACCGCGCCGTAGCCCACGATGGCATAGCCGGGATCCAGTCCCAGGACGATCACGCCTCCGTCCTCATGGTCTGGGCCGCCCGCAGGATGCCCAGCTTGCCCGATTCATAGGTCAGACCGCCCTGCAGATAGCAGGTATAGGGTGCCCGGAGGGGCGCGTCGCAGCTGAGCTCGATGGAGCTGCCCTGGATAAACGCCCCCGCCGCCATGATGACCGGATCCTCGTACCCCGGCATATCACCCGGCTCCGGGCTGGCGAAGCTGTCCACCGGGCTGGCGCTCTGGATGCCCTGGCAGAAGCGGATCAGCGGCTCGGGGCTGCCGAAATCGATGGTCTGGATGATGTCATACCGTTCTTCGTCGGCGGTGGGCGACACCCGGTAGCCCAGCTCCTCCATGACGGCGGCGCAGAAGGCGCCGGTCTTCACGGCCTGGGCGGTGACATGGGGAGCGAGGAAAAAGCCCTGATACAGCGAACGGTTGACATTCAGCGAAGCGCCGCACTCTCCGCCGATGCCCGGCAGGGTCAGACGCTCGGCTGCCCGCTCCACCAGATCGGCCCGCCCGGCCACATAACCGCCGCAGGGGGCCAGGCCGCCGCCGGGATTTTTGATGAGGGAGGCCGCCATCAGGTCGGCCCCATGAGCCAGCGGCTCGGTCTCGCAGACGAACTCGCCGTAGCTGTTGTCCACCATGGCCACGATATCGGGGTTGACCGCCTTGACGGCGCGGCAGAGCGCGCCGATCTCCTCCGGCGAGAGGGTCTTGCGGATGCCGTAGCCCCGGCTGCGCTGGATGAACACCGCCGCAACGGCGGGATCCCTGACCGCCTCCAGAATGGCGGGCAGGTCGGGCGCACCGTTCTTCAGGGGCACCTCACGGTAGCCGATGCCGTAATCGGGGAAGGTGCCCAGCAAGGCGCCCCGCTTTCCAACCACCGTCTCCAGCGTGTCATAAACGCCGCCGGTGATGGACACCATGGTCTGTCCTGGGCGGACGCAGGCGAACATGGCGCAGGCGATGGCATGGGTGCCGTTGACAAAATTGGTGCGCACCAGCGCGGCCTCCGCGCCGAACACCCGGGCGTAGATGCGCTCCAGCTTGTCCCGGCCCACATCGTCATAGCCGTAGCCGGTGGTTCCGGCAAAATCCCCGGCCTGTACCCGTTCCTCCGCAAAGGCGGCCAGCACCTTTTCGGTGCCGACCAGCGCGATACGGTCGATCTCCGCAAAACGCCCCTGACACCGGGCCTCCGCCCGGCGGGCCAGCTCTCTCAGTTCCTCCGTCATAAAAAAACGCTCCTTTATCCTCTGACTTTCGCCATATTTCTTTCATCGTCGCCGATTTTTCTTCTTCGATTATAGCACAACCGGCCCTTCGTCCGCAACCCCGCAGAAAAGCAGAGCAGGCATGACAAAAGCCATGCCTGCTCGAAGTATTTGCGTTTGTTTTCGGTTGCTGCCCTCTCTCAGTTAACGGTCAGCTTGCCATCATTGCCGGGCTCGGGCGTTTCGGTGCCTTTGCTGACGACCTCGCCGGGGTTGCTGGAGGAATGGGCGTTGGACCATTCCTTCTCCAGAGCGACCCAGTCGCGAACCTCCTCCAGCTCGGTCCAGACCTCAAAGCCGTCGTCATCCAGATAATACTTGTGGCTGTTGGTGGCCTCCTGCACGGCGGCGTAATACCACGCGCCGGTGTTCATATTGTCGGGCCACTCGATCATATCGTCCAGCAGCTGATCCTTATGGGGTGCGCGCTTCAGCACGCGGTTGACGATGGTCATGGCCTCGGCACGGGTGATCTGACGGTCGGGCTCAAAGGTGCCCTCGCCGGTGCCCTGCACCAGATCCAGCGCATAAGCCAGATTGATCTCGTAATTGGCCCAGCTCTTTGCGATATCGGGGAAGGCGTCTCCGGTGATCTCGATCTCCTCCGCCTCGTCGGTGAAGAAGCGCACGGCGATAGCGGCGAACTCGGCACGGGTGATGTTGTCATTGGGGCCGAAATTGCCGTTGGGATAGCCGTTGAGCAGACCGGCGTTGGTCAGGGTGGAGATGGCGTTATTGTACCATGCATCCCCGGCCACGTCAGCGAAGGAATTGGTCTGGCACCACCAGTAATCGCGGCTCTCATCCAGCAGCATACGGAAGAAGATGGTAGCCACCTCGGCGCGGGTGATGTTCTGCTCGGGATGCACCAGCCCGTCGGGCATACCCACGATGTAAGCGTAGTGATCCTCGGTGTTCAGCTCGGGCTTGTTGTCCTTGGAGGGGCCAACGGGGGTGATGGGGGTGCTGTTCCTCTTCCACTGCGCCACATAGGTGATGGTCTTGGTTACGGTTTCGGCCACCTCGGGGTTCCAACCGGCGAAGGTGTAGCCCTCGCGGGTGGGAGTGCCGTTAAAGGCGGGGGTGTCGGTGCCGGAGGCCAGACCGGAGTAGACCTGATCGGCAAAGACTTCCACGCCCTCCACGCCGTCGGTATAGGTGACGGTATAAGCGGTGTAAGTGTTGTGGAAGGTGACGGGTGCATTTTCCTGCGGCACAGCCTCTTTTTCATTCGCGACAACAGTCCAGCCCTTGACCTCATAAGCCGTGCCGTCTTCGTTCAGCTCGACCGTGATGGTCAGGGTGTAGGTCGTGTCGTCATATCCGACACAGCCGTTTTTGCCGACAGTCTCAGCGATGGTGAACTTGTAGGCTCCTGCCTCAGAGAAGGTCAGCGTTTCGGTAAACTTGAAGCTCGCCTCGTCTTCCTTAGTCATGGTGACACAGCCGTTGATGCTCTTGTTGCTTTCATCCGCGATCGTGGCGGTGAAGGTTGCATTGAAATTACCGGGCAGCGGGTCGCTGCCGTCCGTCTTGGCAAAGTTCTTGTTCACCAGTGCATACTTTTCAGTCCCTTCGGTTGCGCCGCTGGGATTGTTGGGGTCGAACTCCACAGGAGTGGGGACGATGGTGGGGTCTGTCTCAGGCTGGACGGGCTTGCCGTCAATGGAAGCCACATTGTGGATGCTGTAGCCGCCGCACTTTTTAACATCCTCCGCAGTCACGGTGTACTCGGCGATGTAGTAGTCGGAAGCGTCATCAGCCAGTTTAACATCGGTCAGGTCAGCTTCGGACAGTTCCTGAGCAGGCTCGACCTTTCTCCATTCGGTGACAACGATCTCGTTGCCTTCTCCATCCCTGATCGTATTGCCGTCTGCATCCACGGCAGGGGAGGTAGTCAGAGTTGCCTTGAAAATCGTGGCGCTGCGGCTCTCCTCGGTCGTCTTGTCGACGGGAGAAACCAGCGTCAGGGTATCGACCAGAGTGTAGGTGCCCTCAGCGTTGCCGGTGTTGCTGACGGTGATGCCCCACTGGACGGTATAGCCCTCGCGGGCAACATCGCTGCTGTTTTCATTGGTGTCAAGGATGTCCAGCACGGTCTTCGTGACGGACAGGGCAGGCTCGCCCTCGGCCACCTCAACGGGGTCGGGAGTGCTCCCGGAATTGCCCACCTTGGCGGTGTTGGACAGCTCGCTGCCCAGATCATCTCTGGTGACCTTATACTCCGCGATATAGGTGGCGGAAGCACCAGCGGCCAGCGTACCGGTCACGGAGGGCAGCGCATCGCCGGTCTTGTCGCCGTTCGCATCCGTGGCGTAAATTTCGACGCCATCGATCTCCACGCCATCACGCTTCAGGATATCGGTCAGAGAGAAGTTACCGGAAGCGGTACCGGTGTTTTTGACAACGATCTTCCACTGGACGGTGTCACCCTCGTGGGCAACATCGTAGCCGCCGTTGTTCTCGGTGTCAAGGATATCCAGCACGGTCTTCGTGACAGAGAGCTTCGGCTGCGGCGGGAGCACCGGCTCCTGCGCCCCGCGAGTATTGGTGAAGGTGACGGTGGTGGAGTCGTCCGTAGACACGGGTGTAACGGACTGCGCGGGAGACTGCTTCTCGAACGTCACGGAAGCTTCCAGCTGGTTGTCATCGGTATTTTCCGTCACCACGACAGTCATGGTGTATACCGAGTCGTCATAGTCGATTTCAGAATAGGTGTCGATCTCAATTTCCTTAACCTCATAACAATAAGTGCCAGCCTTGTCGAAGGTCAGGATACGGTCATCGCCGAAGTCGAAGGCTTCGGTACCGGCGTCGCTCATGTTGACCTTACCGGTATAGACCTTTGCCGTTTTGCCTTCTTCCACAACCTCGGTCACAGTGACAGTAAAGACATAGCCGTTGGGGAAGGGCACGCCCTGCTTGACGGCATTGTCAATAAATTTTTTATTGATCAGGCCGGCTTCGCTCGTGCCATTCAGGTCAACTGTCGCAGGGGCGGGATCGGACTTTTTCTCCCACTGGGCGTAGAGAGTAACGTCCTGCGCGGGCATTTCAAAAGTTTTCCCGATGTCCTCGCCCTTGCCATCCGCCCGGGTGTTCCAGCCGGTGAAGGTATAGCCGGAAATAACAAAGCCATTCTCCTTCACCGGGACATTGTCGCCCGCAAAGTAAGTGTTGTCATCAACGGTCGCGCCGGTCGCAGCCGGAGCGCCCTCCGGTTCGTTGGCATCATAAGTGACGGTATGCGCCACAGACCAGATACCGGTCATGACCACATCGTGGTTGGGCATGGTGAAGGGGATACCGGGTTCAGCCTTGACCTTCACAGGGTTGCCCTCACTGTCAGTCCCGTTCTGATAATACCAGCCGTCGAACCGGTAGCCGGTTTCACTGGTTGTGGGTGCCGCTGCCAGGGTGACTTTATCCCCGGCTGCCTTATCGGCAACACCATCGGGCACCTCAGCATCGCCGGGAATCTCGCCCTCAAAGGTGTAGCTCAGGTCGTAGCCTGCGGTGGCGATGCTCACGCACAACCAGTAGGGAGCGCCCTGGCCATTGCTTTTGCCCGCTTCATAATGACGTGCCCACAGGTTCGCGACATCATCTCCGGTCAGTGTCAGCGATCTAACGGTCACCG
>CAZDUQ010000008.1:0-11231 GCA_964508665.1 uncultured Oscillospiraceae bacterium
CATGGTATAGAGGAAGATGCGGTAAAAGTAAAAGCCCAGCCAGACGGTCATCCAGTGCAGACCGGTGATGAAATAGGCCAGCAGCTTGGCGATATGGTCGCCCCAGCGCAGATGCATCCGCTCATGACACAGGACGAACTCCCGCTGCTCCGGCGTCAGCCCCAGCGGCAGATAGATCACCGGCTTGAAGACGCCCAGAATGAAAGGTGTGGTGATCCGGTCGGTTTCATAAACACCGGGCTCCACCAGGGTAGCGGTGGAGACACGCCGCTTCAGCAGCGCCGTGGTGACGACACCGTATCCCCAGAACAGCAGTACGCCACCCAGCCAGACCCACGCGGTCACCGCGCCGTATTTTTCCCGATAGGTCTGGGCCGGACGAAGCACACCTTCGCTGTCGGTGGTATAACGGATATAGGAAAAGGAGAGCTGGTCATCCTTTATGGGGGTCAGACCGGCATAAAGGGCATCGTCATATTCCGGCGAGCCCTGCACCGCGATGTCATAATCTCCCACAGGCCCGCCATCGGCTGCCAGATCATAGCGGTCTGTCACCAGCTCCTGGATGGGGATCAGATTGAACAGGCTGAGGGCGGAGGGCAGACCTGCGGGGATGGCCATGCGGACAAGCACCACCAGCAGCAGAACATAGCCGATGCGCTTGCGCACCCGCAGAGGCCCCAGCAGCAGAACCAGCGTTTCGGCCACAAGAGCCGTCACCAGGGCATAGCCACCCGAACGGATCACAGCCAGCAGCAGGTCGAACAGACGGTCGGACAGGGCGCTCATGACTGCTTCTCCCGGCACTTGGCGATGAGCCTGCGGATCTCCTCGGCATCCTCGTTGGACAGGCTGCGGCCGCTGACAAAGGCCGCGATAAAGGAGGGCAGCGATCCACCAAAGGCGCGATCCACCACCGCTCCGCTTTCATATTGCTGCACCTGCTCCCGTTTGATAAGTGCGGTGACGATGGTGTCCTCGTTTTGAACCATGCCCCGGTCGGACAGCTTTTTCAGCACGGTATAGGTGGTGGTGCGCTTCCATCCCAGCCGCTGCTCACAGAGAACGGCGAGCTGGCGGGAGGAAAGGGGCTCGTTTGCCCAGACGATGTCCATGAACTTCATTTCCGCGTCAAACAGCTTGTAATTTTCCATCGAAAAGCCTCCTGTCTATTTCGGTAGACAATGATAGTCTATCACGATAGACAACAGTTGTCAAGCGTGCGAAGGCCGCAGGCAAAAACTTAAGAATTCTTTAGATTTTCAGCTATGGATTTTTGCTGAAAACCGTGCTACTATGAAAGTGAAAGACAGACCAGGGCGGAACTTTTTCCGGTACTGCCGGGTCTAACGGACAAACGGCGTTCCCTGGGAGGTAAGGCTATGAGATTGACCCGAATGACGGCACTGCTTTTGATCTGCCTGTTGCTTTTCGGCATTTTGTCCGGCTGCGGAAAGGAAGAAGAAAGTGGAACGATCACGACTTATCTCGCAAGCTATTACGGGCTGGGCGATCAGATCAACAGTGTGGGAACGGCGTGCAGCAGCGCCGATATGATGTATTTCACGGCTTATATCCCCGGCGGCAAAGAAACCTATGTAGATGATTTCACCGGCGAGACATATGAATATGACACCGACCAGCTGGCGCTGTTTCATATCGATCTGGACGGCACCGGCCTGACGCAGATGACCGACTTTACCATGACGGAGATCCCGGCGGACCGGCAGGGCGGCGCCTATATCGAAAATATGATCGTGGGCCCTGACGGCGCGCTGTGGCTGGTGGAGACGGTCAATACATATTACTATGATCTGCCGGAGGACTTTGATCCCATGACGGACAGCCGATGGCAGTATTATACCGAGGATCAGAACCGCACGCTGCTCCGCAAGCTGGATGAAAACGGTGCCGAGACCTGCTCCTTTGATCTGTGCGCCGTTGCGGCCGAACTGGATCACGCCGAAGAAGGACGGAGTTATTACATCTATAATGTGTGCATGGATCAGTCCGGTAACCTGTATTTCTATTATTACGGAAATACCTCTACCATCGTGGTGCTGGATCCCCAGGGCGAAGTGCTGATGCAGCTGGAGGACGATAATATCGGCGGCGCGATGGTGCGGCTGAACGATGGCCGGGTGGCCGTGATGTCCTATGGCGAGCAGTCCGGTCTGCTGCCGGTGGATCTGGAGAAAAAGGACTGGGGCGAGGCGCTGACGACGCCCTCGGATTACTACAATTTCTTCAGCGGAAGCGGAGAATATCTGTATTTTTACAGCACCAGCAGCAGTGTCATGGGCTGCCGGGAAGATGGCACCATTGAAAAGCTGCTGACCTGGATCAACTGTGATCTGGATCAGAACGAGCTCAGCGGTATCACGGTGTGCTCGCTGGATCGGGTGGTAGCCATGCGCAATGACTGGTCCTCGGAGGAGCCCTCCAACGAGCTGGTGGTGCTGGAACGGGCAGAGGTTCTGCCGGAAAATCAGCGCAAGACCCTGCGGCTGGCGGTGATGTGGCTGGATTACAACCTGCGGTCGGCCGTGCTGGACTATAACCGCAGCAACACCGAATACCGCATTGAAGTGCAGGACTATTCGGAGTACAATACTCAGGACGATTACGAGGCCGGCATTACCAAGCTTTCCACCGAGATCATCAGCGGCAATGTGCCCGATCTGTTTGTGTCGGACGGTCTGCCGTTGAAGCAATATGCCGCCAAGGGTCTGCTGGAAGATCTGCTGCCTTATATCGAAGCCGATGAAGAGCTGGGCGGCAGAGAGGCCTTTGTACAGCCGGTACTCAACGCCATGCTGCAGGAAGACAGCCTGTATCAGCTGGTGAGCTATTTCCGTGTCAACACCGCCGTGACCAGTGCCCGGTATGTGGGCGATGTCTCCGGCTGGACGCTGGAGGAAGCCCGGGCGGCCATGGACAATATGCCGGAGGATGCCAGCCTGATGTATGCCTACACCACGCAGAACAGCCTTTTGCGGCAGCTGTGCCGCTGGAATCTCAGCAGCTATGTGAACTGGGAAACCGGTGAGTGCCGTTTTGATACCGGCGAGTTCGAAAAGCTGCTGGAGTTCAGCCAGCTGGTGCCCAAAAAGATCACCATCGATGACGATGAGTGGCGGGATTACGAGGAGGGAACCCGCATCCGCGAGGGCAAGCAGCTGATGTCGGTGCTCACCCTGTACGACTGGTATGATCTGCTGTATCAGCAGTCCTATTGGGGGGAGGACATGGTCTTTGTGGGGTTCCCCTCGGATGACCGGCAGGGCAGCGCCTTTACTGTGGACGACGGCCTGGCCATGTCCAGCCGCTGCGAATATAAGGATGCCGCCTGGGACTTTATGCGCAGTCAGCTGATGGATAACAGCTACGGCTGGGGCTTTTCCGTGTTGCAGTCCAAGTTTGATGCCTACATGGAGGAAGCCATGACCCCCGACACCTGGACGGATGAAGAGGGCAATGTGATCGAATATCCCAAGGTGGAATATACCGACAGCAGCGGAGAAACGGTACGGATCATGGCCATGAGCCAGACCGATTACGACAGATTTATGGTGCTGCTGAACAATACAACGAAAATGGCGGATTACGACGAGTCCATCATGGAGATCGTCATGGATGAAGCGCAGCCCTTCCTGTCCGGAAAGGCCTCCGCCGAGAAGGTGGCGCGCATGGTGCAGAGCAGGGTGCGGATTTATGTTAATGAACAAAGATAAGCGGGTCAGACGCAGTTCTGCCGGACGGAGCAGGGAATTTTTGCAGAGTGTGGCGTTTTTGGCGCCCAGTGTGCTGGGGGTGCTTCTGTTTTTTGTGGTGCCCTTTGGCATCGTGGTCTATTACTCCGTGATGAGCAGTCCCATCAACGGCGAGTTCGTCTTTCTGGACAATTTCATCAGTCTGTTGAAGAACCCCGCCTTCCAGACTGCGGCCAAAAACACCGTCACCTTTACCCTGATGGCAGTACCGCTGGCGGTCGTTCTGGGACTGGCGCTGGCACTGCTGCTGGAGCAGCGCATTCCGGGCAAAAGCCTGCTGCGAACCTTTTTCCTCAGTCCCATGATGGTGCCGGTAGCATCGGTAGTGCTGGTGTGGCAGGTGATTTTTCACGAGAGCGGTACGCTGAACCAGTTTCTGTCGCTGTTTGGCATGGAGGCGGTGGACTGGCTGAAATCGCCCTACTGCCAGCTGGTGATCGTGGTGCTGTTCCTGTGGAAGAATCTGGGCTACAACATGATCCTGTTCATGGCAGCCATCGCAAACATTCCCAAAGAGCTGCTGGAGGTGGCCGATGTGGAGGGAGCCTCTGCCGCCCATAAGTTCTTTCACATCAAGCTGCGGTATCTTTCGCCCACGGTGCTGTTTGTCACCATTCTTTCTATGATCAACTGCTTCAAGATCTTCCGTGAGGTCTACCTGCTGGCGGGGAGTTACCCTTATGAGGGACTGTACACCTTACAGCATTACATGAACAACACCTTCACCAGTCTGAATTATCAAAAACTTTCGGCGGCCGCGGTGTTGCTGGCGCTGGTGCTGGTGGTGCTCATCGCCCTGCTCTTTAAGATCGAGGATGCGTTCGGAAAGGATGTGGAAGGCTGATGCGCGGGAAGAACCTGCTGAAAAAAGGCTTTTATACGCTGGTGGCGGTGCTGTTCGCGGTGTCCTTCCTGATGCCCACCGTGCTGACCATCACCAACTCCTTTATGACCCAGTCAGAGATCCAGTCCAATTACGGCTCTGTGTTCTCAGCGGCGGAGGAGGGGCAGACCTATATCTCCGAAACAGTGAATCTGAAATTTATTCCGGATAAGGTCAGCCTGTCCCAATACATCACCACCTTTATCAAAAGTCCGGAATATCTGCTGAAATTCTGGAACTCGGTGATCCTGGTGGTGCCCATCGTGCTTTTGCAGGTGACGGTGGCAGCCATCGCTTCCTATGGCTTCAGCCGCTGGCGGGGAAAGGTGCGGGATTCCATCTTTTTCTTCTATGTGATCCTGATGCTGATGCCCTATCAGGTGACGCTGGTGCCAAACTATCTGGTGTCCGAGTGGCTTGGCATCCTGAACACCCGCTGGGCCATCATTTTCCCCGGGGCCTTCGCGCCGTTTTCGGTCTTTCTGCTGACCAAGTTCATGCGGCGCATCCCGGTGTCTCAGATCGAGGCCGCCAAGCTGGACGGCTCCTCGGAGTGGCAGATCTTCACCCGGATCTACCTGCCCCAGTGCCGCAGCGCGCTTTATTCCATTGCCATTCTGGTGTTTATCGACTACTGGAATATGGTGGAGCAGCCGCTGATCCTGCTGGACAATGCCGATTTGCAGCCCCTTTCGGTCTATCTTTCCACCATCAATTCGGGAGAGATCGGGCTGGCCTTTGCGGTGGCAACAATTTATATGATCCCATCCCTGCTGTTGTTTTTACATGGAGAAGAATACCTGGTCGAGGGCATCGCCCAGTCCGGTTCAGTGAAAGGTTAAGGTAGCGCTTATGGAAGAACAAGTTGTCAAGAAGAGAGCCTGGGTCAAAAACGCGGTGATCGTGTTCCTGTCGGTCATGCTGGTGCTGACTTTTTTCTCCAATACCATCATGAACCGCTCCCTGCCGGAGGTAGCCACCGCCTATGTGGAGTCGGGCACCATCAATGCCAAGATCCGCGGCAGCGGAACGGTGACGGCGGGAGAAAGCTATGAGGTCGTCCTGGATCAGACGAGGAAGGTCGCCAGCGTGCTGGTGCAGACCGGCGATCAGGTCCAGACGGGGGATGTGCTGTTCACCCTGGACGAGTCCGAAAGCACGGAGCTGAAGGCTGCGCAGGAGACCCTGGATGAGCTGCGTGTGGCCTATCAGCGGGCGCTGCTGAACATGGACGATGCCGATTATGCCCGGGAGAACCGGGAGATCGAAAAGGCGCGGGAGTCCCTGGCCAAGGCGCAGGCGAAGGTAGTGGAGACCGCCGTGAGCAGCGACCAGATCTACGCGGCGCAGACCGCCGTGAAGGATGCTCAACGCAACCTGAAGGAGCTGGAGAGCAGCTTTGCCAAGCAGAAGGAGGATGCGGCCGACACGGCGGAGCAGTACAGCGTTCTGGAGGCAAAGATCAAGACCTGGGAGCAGGAGATGGAAACGCTGTCAGACAGCATCGAGGATTATGAAAAGCAGATCCGGCAGCTGAAAAACGGCACGGGTGATCTGGAGACCGAGCTGGACAAGGCGAAGACCGCCTTGAAGGCGGCCAAGACACGGGTGGCCCAGCTGCGCATCACCTATGGTGACGACTACGACGCCTTGAAGGAGGCGGCGGAGGAAAAGGCCAACGGCAGTGACGTGTATTACATGATGAAGGCCATGGTGGAGGGCGCCGATGGCGGAGCTACCGATGCCCAGAAGGAGGCCTACCGTCAGCTCCAGCCCGCGCTGGACGCGCTGGATACCGCACAGGCACAGGTGGACACCTATCAGGCACTGGTGGATGACCAGAGCTCGGTTCAGGCGCAGATCAGCGCTCTGCAAGATACGCTGGACGACGCCGAAGATCGCTACAGCGAACTGAAAAAGGACATCAAAGCGGCCAACAAGGAGCTTTCCGCATTGGAGGACGACGTAGCCAACAGCAAGGCGCAGAGCAGCGGGTATGAGGAACAGATCGAAGCCGCATCGGAGCAGGCGGAGACGCTGGCGGGGCAGCTGAGCGAACTGCAGGAGAAAAAAAGCAGCTATGACGCAGCCGTGCAGGAGGCAGAGGCCTGTCAGGACACGTTGGACGACCTTCTGTTCAATCTGGCCGAGCAGAAAAAGGCCGACGGCAAGCAGTCGGCCACCCAGCAGCTGGAGCTGGAGCAGCAGCAAAAAAAGATCGCCGAGCAGGAGGAACTGGTGGCCGAATTGCAGGCCAACGCGCTGGGCGGCGAGGTAACGGCAAAGGTCTCCGGCCAGATCAGCTCTTTGAACATTACCGCAGGGCGGGAAGCAACGGCAGGGGACACCCTCGCAGTGATCGAGCTGGTGGATCGGGGCTATACGGTGCGCATCAGCGTCACCAACGAGCAGAGCAAAAAGGTGCGGGTGGGCGACAGCGCCTCCGTGACCAACTATTACTGGGGAGAGGAGATCGAGGCCACGCTGACCCAGATCATCAATGATCCCCAAAACCCGGGAAAGGGCAAGCTGCTGGTATTCACCCTCACCGGCGATATCTCCACCGGTCAGAATGTGACCCTTTCGGTGGGAGAAAAAAGCGCGAATTATGACGCGATCATCCCCAACAGTGCTCTGCGGTCGGATACCAATGGCAATTTCGTGCTGGTGGTCACCGGCAAGAGCAGCCCGCTGGGCAATCGTTACATCGCCACCCGGGTGGATGTGAGCGTGCTGGCGCAGGATGACACCACCGCAGCGGTCTCCGGTCTGTCGGCGGGGGATTATGTCATCACCACCTCCAGCAAGCCGCTGGAAGCCGGCATGCAGGTCAATATGACGGAGAATTAAATGAAAAGGTTCACACTTTCTAAAAAGTGGATATTCTGGGGCATCAACGGGCTGCTGGCGCTGCTGGCGGCGGTGTGCCTGCTGCTGGAGCAGAGCGTCTGCGGGGCGCTGCCCACGCTGGGCGCGGCCAAAAGCTGGGCAGGGGAGAGCGGCGAGCGTTTTGCGCAGCTGGCCTGCTACCTGCCCGTCGACCAACGGCGTTCAGAGGAGGATGTGCTGCAATTCCGGCAGACGCTGGGAAACAAGCTGACCGAGGCCGCCATGGAGGCTCCCGAAAACGGCAGCCTGTACACCGATGCCTATTCTGCCGCCGCCACCCTTACGGTGACGGGCGACCGGGGCTCGGCGCAGGTAAAGATCATCGGCGTTGGGGGGGATTTCTTCCGCTTTCATCCGCTGGCCCTGCGTTCCGGCAGCTATCTGACGGAGGATGATCTGATGCAGGATCGGGTGTTGCTGGACGAAGAACTGGCCTGGAAGCTGTTCGGCGGGATGGAGCTCACCGGCCTTTCGGTGACCATCGGCGATGCGGACTACTATGTTGCCGGTGTGATCTCCCGGGAGGATGATCGCTACAGTACGCTGGCTTATACCGACGGGGCGGGAATGTTCATGAGCTATTCCGCGCTGCATCAGCTGGATGAGACGGTCGGGATCGACTGCTATGAGATCGTGCTGCCCGACCCCATCACCTCCTATGCCGCCAATCTGGTGAGGGAGAGCTTCCCGCTGGGAAGCGGCGTTCTGGTGGAAAACAGCAGCCGCTACAGCATAAGCAATCTGCTGGCGGTAGCGGGCGATTTCGGCAGGCGGAGCATGGGCACCAACGGTGTGCTGTATCCCTATTGGGAAAATGCCGTTCGCATGACCGAGGACTACGCCGCCCTGCTGCTGGTGCTGGCGGGACTGTTGGCTCTTCTGCCGACAGTCAGTCTGACGGTGATGGCGATCCGTCTGCTCCGGCGGCTTTGGAAGCGGACAGCGGGCGCCGTGCGGAGCAGGATCGGTGAAAGCGTGGAAAAGCACAGAGAAGAGGTCTGGCAGGCCACTGAGGGAAAGAAGGAAGATCATGGCGAAGGTACGATTTGAACAGGTGAGCAAGGTCTTTGACCGTTCGGTGACGGCGGTGGCGGATTTCGATCTGGAAATTCAGGATAAGGAGTTCGTGGTGCTGGTGGGCCCCTCCGGCTGCGGAAAATCCACCACCCTGCGGATGATCGCCGGGCTGGAGCACCCCACCACCGGGAATATTTATATCGGCGACCGGCTGGTGAACGATGTGGCCCCCAAGGATCGGGACATCGCCATGGTGTTCCAGAACTATGCTCTGTATCCTCACATGACGGTGTACGAAAACATCGCCTATGGTCTGCGCCTGCGGAAATACCCCAAGCGGGTCATTGACGAAAAGGTGCGGGAGGCCGCGCGGAGCCTGGCCATCACCGAGCTGCTGAACCGCAAGCCAAAGGCTCTTTCGGGCGGCCAGCGGCAGCGGGTGGCCATCGGTCGGGCCATCGTCCGGGAGCCGCAGGTGTTTTTGATGGATGAGCCACTGTCCAATCTGGATGCCAAGCTGCGCAACCAGATGCGGGCCGAGATCCTGATGCTGCGGCAGCGGCTGGACACCACCTTTGTGTATGTGACCCACGATCAGACGGAGGCCATGACGCTGGGCGACCGGATTGTCATCATGAAGGACGGGCATATTCAGCAGGTGGGCACGCCGCAGGAGGTTTTTGTCCATCCCGCCAATCAGTTCGTAGGCGGCTTCATCGGCACGCCTCAGATGAATTTCTTCCCCGGAAAGCTGGAAAAAACGGCGGAGGGCTATGTGGTCGTCATCGGCGACTGGCAGGTACGGCTGTCGGAGGAAAAGCAGCAGCGGCTTGCTGCCTGTGGTGTAGGAAGTCAGGCGGTCACGGTAGGCGTTCGGTCTGAGCATTTGCAGCTCTCCGACAAGGGCATCCCGGCAGAGCTGGGTGTCCGGGAGATGATGGGCAGCTCGATCCATGTGCATCTCACTGCGCTGGAGCGCGAAACGGTGGCAGTCGTCTCCGGCATGGATGACAGCGGGCATTTTCTCAGCGATCTGCCTCGAACGGGCGCGGTGCGGCTGTCCTTCCACGGCAATGCCGTGCATCTCTTTGATACAATTACCCAGCGCAATCTGGAATTCTCCGAAAAATCCGGGGAAGAAGACGAAAAATAGAACCGCTTTTTCCTGTGTTCTTTGCGAAAAAGGAAAAATCTTTTGGAAAATCGATCGATCCTCCGAAATACTCAACAAACGCCCGCCCTTTGGACGGGCGTTTGTTGTGAAATGATACAGACTTTTAAAAAGCGATTGACAAGCCAGCCAAGAATTTAGTATACTGTATCCGTAAAAAAATACTGATTGGGAGATTTTCATGACAAAACCGGTGCTTTCGGAGCAGGCCCTCAAGCGTATGCCGCGCTATCTGAGTTATCTCAAGGCACTGCAAAAGGAGCAGTGCCTTTCTGTCACTGCGCCTGCGGTGGCGAGGTATCTGGGTCTGAATGAGGTGCAGGTGCGCAAGGAGCTCTCTCTGATGAGCACCGCTCCCGGCAAGCCCCGCACCGGTTTTTCGGTGGACGATCTGGTGGACAACATCGAGGTCTATCTGGGCTACCGCAATGTGGACGATGCCGTCCTGGTGGGCGTGGGCTCACTGGGGCGCGCGCTGCTGGGATATACCGGCTTTGAGCAGTGCGGCATCCACATTGTGGCGGCCTTTGACTGCAGCGAGGCGCTGTGGGGACGGAGCATTCTGGACAGACCGGTGTTCCCGCCGGAGCGCATCACCGAGCTGTGCGACCGGATGAAGATCCGCATCGGGATCATCGCCGTCCCGGCGGAGCAGGCGCAGGCGGTCTGCGATCAGTTGGTAGCCGGCGGGATCCTTGCCGTATGGAATTTCGCGCCCACGCATCTGACGGTGCCATCGGGTGTGCTGCTGCGCAACGAGGATCTGGCTGCCTCACTGGCGGTGCTTTCCCGTCAGCTGCGGGAGCGGATACAAACCGATCAAGCTTGAAGGGTGGCCGGATATGAGCATCCTGCAATTCAAAAAAGCCAACTGTAAAAACTGCTATAAATGTGTGCGCAACTGTCCGGTGAAGGCCATTCAGATCGTGGATCAGCAGGCGCGGATCGTGGAGGAGGATTGCATCCTCTGCGGCCGCTGTACGGTGGTCTGCCCTCAGAACGCCAAGGAGGATATCAGCAGCCTTTCGGAGATCCGCCGTCTGCTGGCCCAGGGCAGGGAAGTGGTGGCCGCCGTGGCGCCCTCCTTTACCGCCTATTTCAACGGCTGCGACTGGGAGCTGTTTGTCGGCGTCCTGCGGCAGCTGGGCTTTTCTCAGGCCTATGAGACGGCGGAGGGCGCCCATCTGGTGAAGACCGAATACGAGCGCCTGCTGCGCAGCGGCGGGGAAGGGCCGGTGATTTCCACCTGCTGCTCCTCTGTGAACCAGTATGTGCAGAAGTATATGCCAGAGGCCATCCCTTTCATGGCGCCTGTTGTGACACCGCTGCGGGCGGTTACCCGGCTGATTCGGCAGCGGTGCCCGGGGGCCGTGGTGGTGTTTCTCAGCCCCTGCATCTCCAAAAAGACCGAGACCATCCCCATGGGCTGCCCCGACGGACCGGACTACGATCTGACCTTTGACGAGCTGGAGGGCTGGCTGCTGGAAAAGGATATCCA
>CAZDUQ010000008.1:11331-15310 GCA_964508665.1 uncultured Oscillospiraceae bacterium
ACTACGATCTGACCTTTGACGAGCTGGAGGGCTGGCTGCTGGAAAAGGATATCCAGCTGCATCGCACGCCCGGCAGCAGCCCGGCAAAGCTTTCCCGGATGTTCCCGCTCACCGGCGGCATCCTGCGCACCATGGAGCGCGTCCCCGGCTGGCAGTATCTGGCGGTGGACGGCATGGAGGACTGTATCTCCACCCTGCGGGATGCGGTGGATGGCAAGCTGAAGCACTGCTTTATCGAGGTCTCCGCCTGTCAGGGCTCCTGCATCGGCGGGCCGGCCTTTGCCAAGCGGGAAAAACGCCGCGCGGCGGCGATGGCCGCCGTCCAGATGTCCGCGCTGGACGGCAGCGAGGAGGACTTCGATCCCCCGGAGCGTGTCCTGATGGAAAGCACGCTGCAAAAGGCGGCGGTGTACCATCCCCAGCCCTCCGAGGAGCAGCTGGAAAGCATTTTGAAGCGCATGGGCAAAAACAGCCCGGAGGATGAGCTGAACTGTGGCATCTGCGGATATCCCACCTGCCGTGAAAAGGCCCGAGCCGTCTTTCTGGGCAGGGCAGACATTGCCATGTGTCTGCCCTTTATGAAGGAAAAGGCCGAGTCCTATTCCGACAAGATCGTCAGCGTCTCGCCCAATGCTGTCCTTTCGGTGGGACGGGATCTGCGGGTCAAACAGATCAATCAGGCCGCCTGCGAGATTTTTCATATCCATCGGCGGGAGGACATCATCGGCTATCCGGTGTCCCGCATTCTGGATGAGTTTGATTTTGTGCGGATGCTCAGCGGCGATGGTCGTCAAATGCAGAATTACACCTATCTTTCAGACTACAACGTATATCTGGAGCAGGTCTTTATCTGTGACGAGGATCAGGAAATCGTCACCTGTATCATGAAAAATGTCACCCAAAGCCGGCAAAAGCGCAATCAGATCCGACAGACCAGACTGCGCACGGCCAGCATGGCGGATGAGATCGTGGAAAGACAGATGCGTATCGCCCACGAGATCGCCAGCCTTTTGGGTGAGACGGTGGCAGAGACCAAGGTGGCCGTCAACGATTTGAAAAACACCATCCTGATGGACGAGGAAAAAGATGAGTAGAGACAGTCTGATCGTGGGTGACCTGGTTCTGGAGGTGGGTGCGGCCGGAATCTCGAAGAAAAACGAGGGCATCTGCGGCGATTACTGGTGTCAGACTGGCGACGGTGAGCAGCAGATCCTGGTGCTTTCCGACGGCATGGGCAGCGGTGTAAAGGCCAACATTCTGGCTACACTCACTGCAAAAATGCTGTCCTCCATGCTGGGGGGCAACATCCCCATTGATGAATGCATCCTGACGGTCTCGGAGACGCTGCCCATGTGCAGGGAGCGCAAGCTGGCCTATGCCACCTTTACCGCTTTGAAGCTGCAGGGCCTTACAGGCTATCTGGTGCGGTATGACAATCCACCGGTGCTGCTGCTGCGCCGGGGAAAGGCTGTGCGCTTTCCCTACAGTGTGCATTTCGTGGGCGAAAAGGAGATTCACGAAAGCACCCTCCAGCTGGAGGAGGGGGATGCCCTGCTTTTGATGAGCGATGGCATCACCCAGGCTGGCCGGGGCAAGACCGGAGATGGCTGGCCGCCGGAGGAGGTAGCGGCACTGGCTGTGGAGCAGGACAGCCCGGATCGGTCTCCGCAGCATCTGGCGGCAAGCATTTTGCGGGCGGCACAGGCCCTCAATCTGGATGAGGCCGATGACGACGCCACCGTTCTGGCCGTCAAGGTGCGGCGGCGACACGCCGTCAACCTGATGATCGGCCCGCCGGAAAACCGGGAGGACGATCAGGCCACCATGCGGCTGTTTTTCTCCAAGGCTGGCACTCACGCTGTCTGCGGCGGCACCACCGCACGGACGGTGGCTGCCTTTTTGGGCAAGCCGCTGATCACGCTGGAGGACACCGCCACCGATCAGGTGCCTGCCATGTCCCGCATCGAGGGGGTCGATCTGGTAACGGAGGGACTTCTGACCCTGCGGGCCGTGTTGGAGCGCATCCGCGCCTGGCGGGCTGACTGCATGATGACACTGGAGCTGGAACGGCAGCGGGACGGTGCCTCCCGCCTGGCAGTGCTGCTGCTGGAGGAGGCCACCGATGTGAACCTGTTTTTCGGCACCGCGGTGAACACTGCCAATCTATCGGGAGACGCCTCCTTCCAGACCAAGCTGGAGCTGGCCAAAGAACTGGAAAAAGAGCTCACGGAGCTCGGAAAAATCGTAAAACTCAGCATGTGCTGAACGAGATAAAAGGGGAACAGTATTATGAATCTGACGCAAACTCGCGGTATCGCGACTTCCATGACCGCACACCGCAAGCAGATCTTTACCGAGGTAGCCCGCCTGGCCTATGAGGGCGGCGACTACAGCAGAATGGAAGAGCTGCCCTACAAGATCGCACCCGGTGATATGCCCGAGGATCGGGAGTCCATCTTCCTGGAGCGCGCCATCATCGGTGAACGCATCCGTCTGGCTATGGGCCTGCCGCTGCGCTCCATTACCGAACACACCCGCCTGTCCGACGGCGTGGATGAGAGTGCTATCGCTGAAAAGTATTATGATCCCCCGCTGGTGAACATCATTTCCTATGCCTGTAACGCCTGCCCCACCAAGCGGTATTATGTCACCGAGGGCTGTCAGGGCTGCCTGTCTCACTACTGCTCGGTGGTCTGCCCCCGGGATGCCATCAGCTTTGTCCGCGGCCGCTCGGTCATCGATGAGACCAAGTGCATCAAGTGCGGCAAGTGCGCCAACGCCTGTCCCTACAATGCCATCATCAAGCAGGAGCGTCCCTGCGCCGCCGCCTGCGGCATGAACGCCATTGAGTCTGACGAGCACGGCCGTGCAAAGATCAACTATGACAAGTGCGTCTCCTGCGGTATGTGCATGGTCTCCTGCCCCTTCGGCGCCATTTCCGACAAGGGACAGATCTTCCAGTTGATCCACTCCATCAAAAAGGGCGACCACAATATCGCCATCGTGGCACCGGCCTTCTACGGCCAGTTCGGCCCCGAGGCAACCCCCGAGCGCCTGACTGCCGCCATGAAGATGCTGGGCTTCAGCGATGTGGTGGAGGTCGCCATCGGCGCCGACCTGTGCACCATTGAGGAGGCTAAGGACTTCCTGCGCGAGGTTCCCGAGTACCAGTCTTTTATGGCGACCTCCTGCTGCCCCGCCTGGTCTGTCATGACCAAAAAGGAATTCCCCGAGCTGGCAATGAACATCTCCATGGCCATGTCTCCCATGGTGCTGACCGCCCGGATGCTGAAGACCCAGTATCCCGAGGCCAAGATCACCTTTGTCGGCCCCTGCGCCGCAAAAAAGCTGGAGGCCAGCCGCCGCAGCGTCCGCTCCGATGTGGACTTCGTCCTGACCTTTGAGGAGCTGCAGGGTATGTTCGAGGCCAAGGAAGTGAACTTCGCCGCCATCCCCAAGGAGGACGAGGTGCCGCTGGACAAGGCATCCTCCGTGGCCCGCGGCTTTGCTGTGGGCGGCGGTGTGGCCGCTGCCGTTGTCGAGGCCGCCAAGCATCTGGCACCCGATCGTGAGGTCAAGGTCGTTGCCGCTCAGGGCCTGTCCGAGTGCAAGAAGATGCTGATGCTGGCCAAGGCCGGCAAGTACAACGGCTACCTGCTGGAGGGTATGTGCTGCCCCGGCGGCTGCGTAGCCGGCGCCGGCACCATCCAGCCCATCGCCAAGAGCACGGCCGCTGTGGGGCTCTATTCCAAGCAGGCACCCTTTGAGAGCGCGCTGGATACCGAGTTCGACATCACGCTGCCTCTGTTGAAGGACTAAACTGACAGATCACGATTTACAAGCCGCCGGAGAAATCACCTCCGGCGGCTGTTCTCCTGCCCGGCAGGCGGGAATACTTCCCATGGCGGGCGCATATGGTGGGAACAAAAGCCCAATGGGAAGGAGAACAGGCATGGAACTGATCCAAAATCAATACGAG
>CAZDUQ010000008.1:15410-21242 GCA_964508665.1 uncultured Oscillospiraceae bacterium
CAAAAGCCCAATGGGAAGGAGAACAGGCATGGAACTGATCCAAAATCAATACGAGCGATATGTCCTGGCGGGGCAGGGAGAGCAGCAGCGGGAGGTCAGCACCGAGGTGATCGTGCCGGACACCCGGGCCGATGTGTACACCGTGCTTTCCACATCCGGGCGGTGCCAGCTCCGTCAAAAGACGCTGCAGGCCGACCGGGTGGTGCTGGAGGGCGCCGTGGAGCTGGAGGCGCTTTGCCAGGAGGAGGAAGCGGGACAGTGGCAGATCGTGCGGGGCAGTGCGCCCTTTTCGCTGGAGGTGGAGGCCGTCGGCTGCACAGAGGACAGCGTGGCCCAGCTGCGGCTGGAGCTTCTGCGGTGCGACACGCGGATCCGCAATCCCCGCAAGCTGCAATTGCAGGCCCAGCTTTTTGTCCAGGTGCAGGCGTTCCGCCGGGAGAGCCTGACGGTCAGCGAAAGCGCCGTCGGCGGTGAGGAGGAGGATCTGCAACTGCTGACCGAGTCTGCGGAGCTGGAGCTGCTGCGGACGGTCTGCGAAAAGAAGCTGTCGGCGGCCGATCAGGTGCAGCTGGAGCAGCCGGGGGAACTGCTGCATTATGCCGTCTCCTGGCAGCAGGAGGAGCAGCGGGTGCTTTCCGGAAAGGTGCTGCTGCGAGGCAACGCCATCCTGCAGACCGTCTGCGTCCGGCAGGACAGCCTGCTTCGGCAGGAATACGCCATCCCCTTCTCTCAGGTGGCGGAATGCGAGGGCGCAGAGCCGGGAGACACCGTTTCGGTGGACTATCAGACGCTGCAAACCCAAGTGACGCTGCCGGAAGGGGAAACCCAGATCCTTTCCTGCAACCTGACAGGGACAGCCACGCTCTGTCTCTCCCGCAAGCTGCGCCTGCAGGTGCTGCGGGATCTGTACTCCACCCGCTTCCAGACCGACAGCGCGGTGGAGCAGCTGGCCTGCCCGGCCTGGCGATGCTTTGAGGAGAGCATTCCGGTGCAGGACACCTGTCAACTGCAGGAGCCGGCAGCCCAGGTGCTGGATTGCCGGGCACAGGCCCGGGGCTTTGTGGGAGAGCAGGGCCGCATGGGCGGTGTCTATACCCTCCGGGTGCTGTACCGCTGTCCGGAGGGACGGCTGCACACCGTGGAGCACACGCTGCGGGTGGTGTCCGATCAGCCGGTGCAGGCACGCTGCCTGACCGTCTGCGCCGGCTGGCGGGAGCTTTCCGCCCAGACGGAGGAGGGTGCGCTGCGCTTTCGATTCACCGCGCTTCTGCGGGGCAGGGGACAGGTGGAGCAGCCCTGCCGTCAGGTGAGCCGGGGCACACTGAATGCCGACAGGCCCTTGCAGTCGCCGCCGCCGGGAACACTGGTGCTGCGCACCGTTCAGCCGGGGGAGACCGCCTGGTCCATCGCCAAGCAATACGGCAGCCGGGTCGGCCAGATCCTTTCGGCCAACCGGCTGGAGGCGGGTGCATCGTTGACGCCCGGCCAGCTGATGCTGGTGCCCTTCTCCGGTTGAGCCTCCATACGACGGACGGCGGGATAAAATACCCCGCCGTCCGCCGCTTTCTGTTGACTTTCCGGAAGGAAAACGGTATCATAAGCGGAGGGAAGGGGGGCGAGCGCATGACATCGCTACGGGACAAGCGTCTGTTTCTGTTGGACATGGACGGCACCATCTATCTGGATGATCTGCTGTTCGAGGGAACGCCGGATTTTCTGGCCCATGTCCGGGCCATCGGCGGACGGGCCATGTATCTCACCAACAATTCCTCCAAAAGCGTAAAAAGCTATGTGGACAAGCTTGGCCGCATGGGGATCCGGGCTGAGCCGGAGGATTTTTTTACCTCGGTGGATGCCACCGTGCTGCACCTGCGGCAGCGAGGGTATGGGCGGATCTATGCCTTCGGCACTGCGTCTTTCCGGGCGCAGCTGCGGGAGGGCGGCCTGTGCATCACCGATCGGCTTGAGGAGGCCGTGGACTGTCTGTGCATGGGGTTTGACACCGAGCTGACCTTTCAGAAGCTGGAGGACGCCTGCATCCTGCTGAACCGCGGTGTGGATTATGTGGCCACTAACCCGGATTGGGTCTGTCCTACCCGGTACGGCTTCGTCCCCGACTGCGGCAGCGTGGCGGAAATGCTGTTCCGCGCCACCGGCCGCCGTCCATGCTTTATCGGCAAGCCCCAGCCGGACATGGTGCGGCTGGCCATCGAAAAGAGCGGATTCGCCCCCGAACAGGCCATCCTGCTGGGGGATCGGCTGTATACCGACATCAGCAGCGGCGTCAATGCCGGGATCGACACCGTGCTGGTGCTCTCCGGTGAGTCCACCATGGAGGCTCTGGTGACGTCGGAGGTCAAACCCACCTATGTCATGGAAAACATTCGGGAATTTCTAAATACCATCAAAGAATAGCGAGGTAACTACTTATGGGTCTGAGCAAGGAAAGCGGACTGAAGATCGGCCGGGGCACCCCGGGCAAGCGTAATCTGATCACCGATGTCCCCGGTGTCAAGGTGGGCCATGTGACCATTCGAGACGGCGCCGATGTGAACACCGGCGTGACGGCCATCCTGCCCCACGAGGGGAACATCTTCCGGGATAAAGTCATGGCGGCCTCTGCGGTCATCAACGGCTTCGGCAAGAGCATGGGTCTGGTGCAGGTGGAGGAACTGGGCACCATCGAAACGCCCATCATCATGACCAATACCCTGAGCATCGGTACGGCGGCCACCGCGCTGATCAAATATATGCTGGAGCAGAATCAGGATATCGGCCTGAAGACCGGCACGGTGAACCCCCTGGTCTGCGAGTGCAATGACGGCAGAATGAATGATATCCGCGGCCTTCATGTGCGAGAGGAGCACATTTTTCAGGCCATCGCCAACTGCGGCGAGGTCTTTGAGGAGGGTGTTGTAGGCTCCGGCACCGGTATGTGCTGCCTGGGCCTGAAGGGCGGCATCGGTTCGGCCTCCCGCATCGTCAGGCTGGACGGGCAGGAATATACCATCGGCGCGCTGGTGATGTCCAATTTCGGCGGCGCTGGCCGTCTGATGATCGACGGCCGCCACATGGGGCAGGAGATCCGGGAGCGGATGGAGGAGCAGAAGGATCAGGGCTCCATCATCATGCTGCTGGCCACCGATATTCCCTTGTCCGAGCGCCAGCTGAAGCGCGTCTGCCGTCGTGCGGGTGTCGGCCTGGCCCGCACCGGCTCCTTCTATGGCAACGGCAGCGGCGATATCGCCATCGCCTTTACCACAGCGAACCGGGTGCCCCACTACAGCAAAAAGGCCATCATTGAGATGAAGATGGTGGATGACGAGCAGATCGATCCCGTGCTGGAAATGAGCGCAGAGGCAGTAGAGGAGGCCATCATCAGCTCTCTGTATCACGCCGAAACCACCGTCGGCCGGGCCGGCCGCGTCCAGCGCGGTCTGCGGGACTTCCTGTAAAATTACCGGGCGGAACAGAATAAGCGGCAAAAAACGCTCCTTCGTGCATACGAAGGAGCGTTTTTCTTGCCTGCGGCAGCGGTTATTCCGTTCTCAGTGCGATCACGGGATCCTTTTTCGCCGCCTTTTTCGCGGGAAGCAGGCCGCCGAGCATGGTAATCACAATGCTGAGGACGATCAGCAGCAGGGAGGAGGTCATGGGTAGCTGCGCCTTCAGGTCGGTCAGCCCGCTGAGTCTTCCGATGATCGAGTTGATGGGGAACAGTGCCAGCAGCGACACACCGATGCCCAGCGCACCGGCACAACAGCCGATGATGAAGGTCTCCGCATTGAACACCTGGGAAATATTCTGTCTGGAGGCACCCAATGCACGGAGAATGCCAATCTCCTTCGTGCGCTCCATGACGGAAATATGGGTAATGATGCCGATCATGATGCAGGAGACCACCAGGGAAATGCTGACAAAGGCCACCAGCACATAGGAAATGCCGTCAATGATGGTGGTCAGGGAGGAGGTCAGCAGCGCCACATAATCGGTATAGGTGATCCGGGCATTTTCATCCACCGTCTCGTTGTACCGGGTAATGCACTCTGCAATGGCATTCTTGTTTTCAAAGGTGTCGGTATAAATGCTGATGGAGGAGGGCGCGTCATAGCTAACCTTGCCGAAGGCCTCCAGATTTTCCTCGTAGGTGGCGCCTGTCAGGTATTGCTCATACACCTTCAGCAGAATCTCCTCATCCGGGTCGTTGGCCAGCCACAGATCCAGCGCCTGTGCCATCTGGCCTTCCTCCATGGCCGCGCCGCCGGTGCCTGCCGCACCGGAATAATACATCATCAGCTGATAGAAGGAGGCCTTCTCTGAAATGCTGAGCGCGGACAGATAGCTCCTTGCGTCGTTCGCTCTTGCGGCATCGTCCGCCGACTCGAAGCGCATACCGGTCAGCGCATTGATATCGGGCTTGGCCTCCTGTGCCGCGATGACGGCGCTCCCGTTGGTGTGATCGATGATCCAATCGGTGAGGGCGGAGGTATAGGCCACCGCCGTGGTGATGCCGGCGTTATCCGCATCCTCCCTGGGACGGAGCACGCCGGTGATCTTCAGCGCAACGGCATGCTCCAGCAGCGCGTCCGCATTCATCGGACTGTCATCCAGATAGGCAAAGGTGCCGTTTTCGGCTTCCGTATAACGGTCACAGGCCGCCACCAGGTAGAAGGTATGGCCGCAGACATTCTCATAGGAGAAGCTGATCTCAGCCGCTTCCCCGTTGTTTTTGATCTGCTCCACAGCGGTGTCGTACTGCTCCCCGGTGATAAAGCCCAGCTGATACAGCGTTGTCGCATCGATGCCGTTGTTTTCATCCAGGACAAGGACGACCTCGTCATACGCCTGAGGCCAGCTTCCGTAAAGCACATCATAGCTGTCGGTGATGACCTGGCTGACCGTTGCGCCGTTGGTCCCCACCATCAGCTCTGAAAAATTGGAGGCACTGCCGGATGTGCCTCCGGTCACGTCGCCGATCCTGTTCATGATCCCAACATTCGGGTTCATGCCGGAGGAGCCGTCCACATCGGCATCGCTGTTCACAAAATCGCCGTTTCCGTCGTAGGAATAGACCGAAAAGCTGACATTGTAGGTATAGATGATCCCATTCTCGCCCAGATACTGTCGAATCTCGCTGTCCGGGTCATCCAGATATTTTTTGAACTCCGTCAGGTCGTTTTCCACAATGCTGGTAGAGACCATCTGGCTGGTTCTGATGCCCAGATAATCGGCATAGACACCGTCGCGGGGGATTTCGGAGCCGTTCTCTCCCCGCATGGCGCCGATCACCTCGCCGCGGACACCCATGATACCGGAAATATCAATGGTCTGGGAGCTGATGGTGATGGGATAGGAGGACATCGTATCCTTCTGCACACCGGCGATATAATCATTCATGCCTGTGGACAGTGCCAGGATCAGAGCGATGCCAATGATGCCGATGGAACCGGCAAAGGCGGTCAGCACCGTGCGCCCCTTCTTGGTGCGCAGGTTGTTGAAGGAAAGGGACAGGGCCGTCAGAAAGGACATGGAGATCTTCTTTTTCTCCTTCGGCACGCTGGCACCGGCCTCCCCATGATAGGGGTTGGAGTCGCCCACGATCCTTCCGTCCTTCAGATTCACAATCCGGGTGGAGTACTGCGCTGCCAGCTCGGGATTGTGCGTCACCATGATAACCCGCATAAACTTGGAGATCTCCTTCAGCAGCTCCATGATCTGGATGCTGGTCTCGCTGTCCAGTGCGCCGGTAGGCTCGTCGGCCAGCAGGATATCGGGATTGTTGATGAGGGCGCGGGCGATGGCCACCCGCTGCATCTGGCCGCCGGACATCTG
>CAZDUQ010000009.1:0-20902 GCA_964508665.1 uncultured Oscillospiraceae bacterium
ATGGGGGCATCGTCGGAGGGCGCGGTGATGATGACCTTCCGCGCGCCGGCCTTCAAATGTGCGCCAGCGGCCTCCACCGTTTTGAACTTGCCGGTGGATTCGATGACATATTCCACGCCCAGCTCGGCCCAGGGATTGGCGGCAGGATCGTCGCCCTGAATGACGGCAATCTCCTGACCGTTGACGATGAGCTTGTCCTCGGTAAAGGACACCTGGGCGTCCAGTCGGCCGTGAACGGTGTCATATTTCAGCATATAGGCCATATAATCGGGAGCCATGCGGTGGCCGTTGATGGCCACGACCTTCATTTCCGGGTCGTTGCGGCGCAGGATCTCGCGGAAGACCAGTCGGCCGATGCGGCCGAAACCATTGATCGCGATTGTTTTCATGTGCAGATGCCTCCATCCAAGATGTGCGACGACCAGCGTCGTCGTGCTCATTATAATCCACCTGCCGGGCAAAAGCAACCCCCGCGGTCGGTGCAGTCTGCGAAAAATGCAGAAAAAGATTGCATTATTCTGTCAAATGAAGTATGATGAGAAAAAGAACGATTGTTACCGATCAGGAAAGGAGCGATCCCATGGAGCATATAATCGAGCATCTGGAGGATCTGTTTCACGATACCAATGTCCCGGTGGATCCCTATCTGTTTTGCAGCGCCGCCGGGCGGGTGCTGTACGTCTCGGAGCCGCTGCAAAAGATGCTGGGGCAGGATCTGACCGGGCGCAATCTGAGCGACCTGGTAGAGGACCGACTGGCGGCACAGCTGGTGGCCGACTGCGTGGAAGGACGGACACGAAAGTGCCAGTGCAAGCTGCTGGATCGGCATTTCGCCGTTACCACCGAGCCGATGGAGGAGACCGGCGGGATGCAGCTGATCCTTTTCCCGCTGAACGACCCCAAGGAGGATCGCTGGAGCGACCCGGAGCAGGAGCTGTTCACCGCGCGGGAGATCTACGGCGAGGCAGGCGCGCTGATGCTGACGCTGGATCGGCTGGGCGAGGCACTGACCGAGGAGCAGGTGCCGCTGCTGGACGACGCGCGGCAGCGGATCTTCCGGCTGGCACGGCTGGGCCAGAATTTGCAGGACAGCTCTTCTGCCAAGCTGCGGGATGTCACCGTACACTATCAGGAGCTGGACATGACGGATTTCCTGCGTCAGCTGCTGGAGCGGCTGGAGCCCATCTGCGCCCAGAGCGGTGTCAAATTGTACGGCACGCTGCCGGAGGAGCCGCTGATCTGCCATGCGGATGTCAGGCTGCTGCGGCGGATGGTGTGCAATCTGCTGTCCAACAGCCTGAAGGCGCAGCCCGATGGCGGCACCATCGAGCTTTCGCTGAAAAGCGGCGAGCAGGATGAAATGATCATCAGCGTCAATGACCGGGGCCGACTGGGCAGGGGGAGCGAGCCGGATACCGGCTTCCGCCGGAGAAAGATGGAGGAGCTGTATACCCAGCCCGGCATGGCACTGGGTTTGCCCCTGACCGCCGCCTTTGCGGAGGCTCACGGCGGGCGGCTGCTGCTGATGCGCACCGGGCAGGGCGGCCTGATGGCCAAGCTGGTTCTGCCCCGCAATCTGGACGCGCCGCTGTCTTCCATGCGAGATCTGCTCCCGCCCTACGGTCTGGGGCTGGATCCCCTGCTGGTGGAGATGTCCACCTCCATTCCGGCGGAAAATTACCGCTGGGAGCTGCTGCTCATCCCGGAGGCGGAGGATCTGTTTTCGGTGGTGCGGTATGCCAAAGAGCGGGACCGCATTTTGTCTGGAGAGGCGGATGCGGAGGCCGACGGCAAAAACGGAAAGTCGTGAGCCGACGGATCATAGGGAACGAACAAACAGGAAAAAAGCTGCCCTTCCAAAGACGGGAGGGCAGCTTTCTGTTTTCTCTGTAAACGCGGCGATTTCGGGTCTCCGGGCGCGGCGGGGGAACGCCGAAGCACCTCAGTGCTTCAGCATTCGGCGGAGCCTACCCGCCAGACGGTGGGCAAGGTCGGAGACGGCAGAGGGCTGGGGCAGCAGCTCGTCCACCAGAAGGGAGAAATCCTCCTGCTCATAGCGGTGGAGGAACAGATTGCGGTTTTCCTCCTCCAGCGGGGCGGAGCGCAGCGCCGCCGGGTTTTGCTCCATGCAGCTGCGGGCATCCACCTCCTGCGTCGCCAGCCGGGGGGCCAGCTCCGCCCACAGGGCGGCGGCTTTTTCGGTGTGTACCAGCACGATGGAGGTGCCCTTGCCGTCGTTGAGGGCCGGGGCCTGGGCTCCTACGCCCCAGTGATCCCCCAGGGTGAAGTCGGCGCAGCGGGTCAGGCCCTTGCAGGCGCAGCGGTGACAGGAGGGGCGCAGACACAGATCGCCGATGAAGGCCCGCAAAAAGGGATCCTGCCGGTTGCGGGCGGTGTAGCGCCGACCGTAGGGCCAGCGGATGTCCACCGAGTAGGTGCTCCAGCCGGTCTCCTTGCTGCGGAGATTGACCGACACCGGCCGCTGGCCGTCGGCCAGCTCCTCGCAGCGTCGGGCCAGATACCGTTCCCACACCCGGGGCGAGGGGACGCCGTGGCACACCAGATCCACCAGCAGCAGGTTGGGGTCGTCATGCCCCAGAAAGGTTCGCAGACCGCTGATCTGACAGGGCGTGCCGGAAAACAGCACCTGCCGCCCCTGCGCCAGCAGCTCCTTTACCTGGGGGAAGATGCCGGTGAGGTCGCTCTGGGCGTATTTCGCGCCCCGCAGTCGGTGCAGCAGCTCAGGCTGCCCGATCACCTGATGCACCACGCGGAAGTCGGCATCGAAGGCGGCCCCCACCACAATGCCCCCCTGCTCCAGCACGTGCTGGGCCAGCAGGGAAAAAACGCCGCCGGAGGTGCTGGCCGCCCGGGTACCTTCGTCCCGGTTTTTGGCGGCGTAGGCATGGGGAATGCCGCCTCGGGGCGGGGCAGACAGCACCGGACAGGCGCGGGTACACAGGCCGCAGTCCCGGCAGTGGCTGTCATCGATGTGCGGGCGGACAAAGCCCTCGGCGTCGGGCCGCATGGTGATGCAGCCGGAGGGACAGGCGGAGGCACAGGCGGTGCAGCCGGTACACAGGACGGACTCACAAAGACGGGCCATAGGGGAGACCTCCTTTTCAGATCTTCAGGCGGGCCAGCGCGTCGGCAGCAGAGCGGGCCTGACGCTGATAGGTGGGCAGCTTGGCGTGGAGATGCTCCCGCAGCTCCGCCTCCCGGGCAAACAGGGCGGAGAAGGCGTCGGCCAGCTCCTCCTCCCGGGTCAGGCCCTGCACGGGCACCACATAGCCCTCACTGTCACCGAACAGATCACGGGCGATGCCCCGGGCCTTGACCGAATAGCCGCACACCAGCGTGGGTACGCCGGTGGAATAGGCGGCGATGGTGGCGTGGGTGCGGGCGCCGATGAAGAACCGCAGCCGGGAGATCAGCCCCTTCAGCTCCCGGCACCCGGCATCGGGCACCAGAAAGACCCGCCCGGTGTCCCGGAACTGCTCATACAGCGCGGCCAGCGGCTGCCGGTCGTCGCCCCCCTCCCACACCACATGGGGCACAAGGGCGATCTGCAGGGAGGTGGTATCCAGAATGCGGCGCACCAGCGCCTGATAATTTTTCAGCGTCATTCCGGCGGTCTGCTCGTTTTGTAGGATCAGCGGGCTGAGGTTGATGCCCACGGCGTTTTCGGGCATCAGTCCGGGCACCGCCGGGGCCGTACCGCAGGGCAGCAGAAAGGCGGAGTCGGGGGCGTAGACCACATTGGCCAGCCCGGCCCGGCGGCAGGCATCATAGGTGATGGGCTCCCGGGCGGTGATAAGGGTGAAGCATTTCAGATGCTCCGCCAGACCCTTTTCCAGATCGTCCGGCTCCAGTGAGGCCCCCAGCAGCACATAGGGCTTGCCGGTGGCGGCGATGAGACGATCCAGGGCGTAATAACCCACGCCCCGCTGATAGCAGTAGTTGTCCCCGCCGATGGCCACCACCAGGTCGCTCTCCTGCAAAAGCTGACGGAATTGCCCGGTGATGGGCAGTTTGGAGGCTTTGTCCGGCCCCAGCAGCCGCTTTTTCAGATGGTAGCCCAGATTGTGGGGAGAAAACCGCCCGGGCAGGCTCCGCAGACCGGTGAGCGTCATGTCGGTATCCCGCAGATACTGCCGGTCGTCCTCCAGCCGATAGGAATACAGCGTAATGGCGCAGCCGGGGAAGGCCTCCCGCAAAAGCAGCTGTGCCGTGCGGGCCAGCGCCTCGCAGCCGTGGTTGCCGCTGCCGCCGTGCTGACAGAGAAGAATGTTCATGAAGCTCACGCGTCCTTTCGTTTGAAGCGTTTCAGGATGGACCGCACCAGGCCCTTTTCATAATCGTCCAGCAAAAACCGCCAGGCGTAGGGCAGATAGCACAGGGTGAACAGTCCGCATTTCAGGAAAAAGGCCAGCCAGCCGGCCTCCGGCAGCAGCCGGTTGAGCAGCAGTGCAGGCAGGGCGCAGGGCAGCATCCGAATGGTCAGAGAGGCCGCCATCCGCCAGTAGGCGGGAATATCCAGCCCGATCTTTTTGTAATAGTACCAGTTCATCATGGCGTACTGCCCGGCGAACAGCGCCAGCGTGGTGCCGATGGCCGCGCCCACGCCCTCCCACCGGATGGTCAGCGGGATGGAGATGAGCACATTGAGCACCGCCAGCACCAGATAGGACAGACTGCGGAACCGGTGCCGGTTCATGGCCTGGGTGATGGTGATGCCGATGTTCTGGGACAGGGGGACGATGCCCGGGACCATGATGATCAGGGCGATCCAATAGGCCATGGCGTTTTCCTCGCCGCCCAGCAGGACGACGAAATGCTGTCCGAAGGCGATGAAGCCCGCCAGGACGAAGGACAGCAGGACGAATTGCAGCCGTCCCAGCCGGAGGAACAGAGGGGTGAAGGCGCGGCCGTCGGCGCCCTCGGCGTACATCCGGGTGACCTTTGGCAGAAAGACGCCCGACAGGGCGGTGGACAGCTGCTGGAAGTAGCCGTTGAACTGCACGCCCACGGTATAGACCGTCACCGCCGCCGTGCCGCACAGGGCGCCCAGCAGGAATTTGTCGGTGCTGGCATACAGCTGGTCGATGAGGATATTCAGGAAGATGAACACCGAGAAGGAGAAGATGCTTTTCAGCATGGGCCATTCCGGGCGGCCGAAGGTCAGCCGCACCTTCATCCGGGCCAGACAGTACCAGGCCAGAAACAGCTTGACCGCCACCGAGACAACGGTGGTCACCGCCGCCACCGCCACCGATTTGTATCCCATCAGCAGCACCAGCAAAATGCCGCCATAGGTCAAAAGCGTGCTGACGATGTTGGCCAGCTTGGCAAAGGCAAACCGCTCATAGGCGGTGATGAGGGAGGAAAACACGCTCAGCGGAAGGGAAAGGGCCAGATTGACCACCAGGATGGAAAGCACGGTGCGCAGGGTGTCCAGCTCGTGGACGGTGAACTTATAGCCGAACAGGGCGGAGAGAAAGCCGTTGGCCAGGCCCAGTCCGATGGCCAGCGCCACCAGACCCAGCACCAGATACATCAGCAGGAATGCGCCGGCGCAGCGGTCGGCCCGGTCCCGGTCGCCCTCGGCCCGGTATTTGACATAAAACCGCACCAGCGTCTGGCCAAAGCCCAGATCCAGCATGGTGAGAAAGGAGATGACCGCCGTGGCCACCGAATAGACCCCGTATTCGCTGCTGCCCAGATAGCGCAGCAGGATGGGGGTATAGATCACGCCGATGAGAACGTTGAGCAAAAGCTGGACATAAGCCAGCAGCGTTCCGGCGCGTTTTTCGTCATGCATAGGGGAGCGCGTCCTTTCTGTGGGGTATCTTATTATTATAGGTATCCGGAGGGAGGTTGTCAAGACGGAGGGGAGGGGGACGGGGGCGGGTTGCCACGCCGGTGAACGCACTGGCTCGCAATGACATGAAAAGAGGCGCGTGGAGCGCCGGGCAAGCCCTCCGTCACGCGGGGGCGAACAAAGAGAACGGCGGCGTGACTTGCGTCACGCCGCCGGGTTGGTTTGATCGTATGCGATTTACAGAGCGGCCTTGGCCTTCTCCACCAGAGCGGTGAAGGCAGCCTTGTCAGCCACGGCGATCTCGGCCAGCATCTTGCGGTTCAGCTCAATGCCCGCCTTCTTCAGGCCGTTCATGAAGCGGCTGTAGTTGATGCCGTTCATCTTGCAGGCGGCGCTGATGCGGGAGATCCACAGACGGCGGAAATCACGCTTCTTCAGCTTGCGGCCCACATAGGCATACCGCAGGGACTTCATCACCTGCTCGTTGGCAACCTTAAAGTGGTTCTTCTTATTGCCCCAATAGCCCTTCGCCAGCTTGATAACTTTCTTTCTTCTCTTGCGCGTCATCATCGCGCCTTTCACACGTGCCATGTTTCAAATCCTCCTTCTGACTTCGGGTTACATATAGGGAACCAGACGCTTCAGGGTGGGTGCGGTGGTGGCACCGGCCATGAAGGCCTTGCGCAGATGGCGTTTCCGCTTGGTGGACTTACAGCCCTTGATATCGTGGCGTCTGTTGGCGCTGTTCAGCTTGACCTTGCCGGTCTTGGTGACAGAAACACGCTTCTTCGCGCCGGAATGGGTCTTTACTTTCGGCATAGTTGCTGCTCCTTCCTAAAAAAGCAAATAGCTTATTGATAACGGATTTATTTTTTGGGGGCGACAAACATCAGCATCTGGCGGCCCTCCAGCTTGGCGGCCTTTTCGACGGTGCCAAACTCGGCGCAAGCTTCAGCGAAGCGCTGCATGACAGTCAGGCCGATGTCGGTGTGGGCCATTTCACGACCGCGGAAGCGGATGCTTGCCTTGACCTTGTCCCCGGATTTCAGAAACTTCTCTGCCTGCTTGACGCGGACATTGAAGTCGGCGACATCGATCTTGGCGGACAGACGCACTTCCTTGATGTCCACAACCTTCTGGTTCTTGCGGGCTTCCTTCTCCTTTTTGGCCTGCTCAAAGCGGAACTTCCCGTAGTCCATCACACGGCACACGGGGGGCTCTGCCTTGGGGGCGATCTTCACCAGATCCAGTCCACGCTGGATGGCGGTATCCATGGCCTGCTGAATGGGAACGATGCCCAGCTGGGAACCGTCGCTGTCGATCAGTCGAACTTCCCTGTCACGAATCTCTTCGTTGATCTGATGCTCCAAAGTGCTAATGTTCGAACACCTCCTAAAAAATCAAAAACGGGCGGCAAAACAGCCGTCCGAACAAACGCGCCCACAGCGCCCCTTTGGGCTGTGCGGCACGGGATTGTTGACCTCTTCTTACAAAATGGAGGTGAGAACGGCACGTTCTGCTTTGTTTTACCCACATACTATAACAGGAGATGGGCCAAATGTCAAGGGCTTTTTTTGATTTTTTCCCGACAAAAGAGCGTTGCATTTCCCCCGGAGATATATTATAATACAATCAACAAAAACGCAAGCGGGAGGTTCCGGGTTTATGAGCGAGGAATACGGAAACGACTTTGTCGTGCTCACCGATGAGGACGGCCGGGAGATCGAACTGGAGCATCTGGACACGGTGGAGTACAACGGCCAGACCTATATGGCCTTCATCCCCGCCGAGATGGCGCTGGAGGATGCCTATGAGCTTTTGATCATGAAGGTGGAGCTGGAGGACGACGGAGAGGAAGTCCTGGCAACGCTGGAGGATGAGGACGAGGAGGCCGAGCTGTTCCAGATCTTCTCGGAGCGGCTGGAGGAGAGCTTCGAGGACGAAGCGGAGGAAGCGGACGGGAACTGAGCCCCGAGCCCCTTCGAACAATCAGTATCAATAAAGCCCCGCCGGGCGGGGTGCGGATCACATTATTTAACCTACAATGTGTTATACGGGATTGCGGAGTCCCGGCCCCGTTGGCAGACCTCCCGCGCTTTGCGCGGAAGCTGGGAGCCGATCAAAGGCCGGGCAGCTTGCCCACCTTCTTCGCGGGTTATCTAACACAGTCCGCATCCCGCCGGGCGGGGCTGTCTGCTTTTCTGCCCCGCATTTTAACAAAAAAGGAAAAATCGGAACCGATAAAAGAAAAAGAAACGGAAAAGGAGGAATCCCCTTATGTCCAAGCTTCAATGGAAGCCCGGTACCCTGCTGGCCCCCGCGCCCCCGGCGCTGGTGTCCTGCGGCGACATGGAAAAGCACAATGTGCTCACCGCCGCCTGGACGGGCATCGTCAACAGTGAGCCCCCCATGACCTATGTGTCCATCCGCCCCGAGCGGTACTCCCACGGCATCATCGCCGAAAAACGGGAATTCGTCATCAACCTGCCCACCCAGAGCATCGTCCGGGCCACCGACCTGTGCGGCGTCAAGTCGGGCCGGGATGTGGACAAGTTCGCCCTCACCGGCCTGACGGCCCAGCCCTCCAATGTGGTGGCCGCCCCGGGCATCGAGCAGTGCCCCGTCTCGCTGGAGTGCCGCGTGCGGGAGATCCTGCATCTGGGCAGCCATGATATGTTCCTGGCGGACATCGTGGCGGTGGATGTGGATGAGCGGTTCGTGGACGAAAAGGGCGCGCTGCACCTGGAAAAGGCCGGTCTGGTGGCCTATGCCCACGGCGCTTATTACGCGCTGGGCAGGCAGCTGGGCACCTTTGGCTTTTCGGTGCGGAAAAAGCCCGTCCGCCGCGGCGCAAAACGGAAATAAAAGGTTATTTTTCCCTGACCTCTTGACTGTAAACCCGCTTGATACCTTATGCTAACGGCAAAGGAGGGGTAACATGACCATACAGCAGCTGGAGGCCCGCACCGGTCTGCCCCGAGGCAGCATCCGGTATTATGAAAAAGAGGGGCTGATCGCGCCCCGCCGCCGTGCCAACGGCTACCGGGATTATTCCGAGGACGATGCCCTGACGGTGGAAAAGATCGCTTTCCTGCGGCGGCTGGAGCTGCCGCTGGAAACCATCCGCGCCGTGCAGACAGGGGAGCTGCCCCTGAGCCTGGCCCTCGACCGGCAGGAGGCGGTTCTGCTTTCTCATCACCGGGAGACCCTTCAGGCGCTGGAGCTCACCCGCGCGCTCCGCAGGGAGGGCACGAGCTATGCGGCCCTGCGCCCGTCGGATTATCAGGGAAGGCTCCCGGCGCCGCCGCAGTGTGGGACGTTGTCCGCGCCGTCTCCGGCACATTCCGCCGCAGGGCATCCCGTTCGCCGTTTGCTGGGGCGGGTGCTGGACGAGTCGCTGTTTGGCCTTCCCGGCTGGGCGGTGCTGGCGCTGACTGCGGGGATGAACCCCGTGCTCCGGGTGCTTCTGCTGAAGCTGGCCCTGAGCGTCTGCGGCATCGTGCTGGAGGCCCTGTGCCTTTGTCAGCTGGGCACCACGCCGGGCAAAGCTCTGATGGGGCTGCATCTGCGCTATGCCTATTGGGAGGAAGCCTGCCGCCCCGGCTTTTTGCAGGCGCTGGAGCGCACCGGGATGGTGTGGGTGCTGGGCCGGGGTCTGGGCATCCGCCTGCCGGCCCTTGTCTGCGGCGTGCTGGCCTGGCGGCGGGCGGATCGGGGCCGGGAGCAGCCCTGGGACGACGCGTGGGAATACACCGCCGACGAGCACGCCCGCCCCGCAGCGGCGGCCCTGCTGCTGGCGGGGATCCTGGCCGTCAGCGCGCTGGAGGACGGTTTGACCGACCGCCTGAGTCAAACCGCGCAGGAGGAACCGCCGGTCGCCTTCTCCGCAGAGCAGCTGATCGAAACCGTCAATCTCATCCTGTCCGACCATCCCCAAATGGAGCCCTGGCGGGATGTTTCCCTCAACCGGTGGGGCGTCTGGGTCAGCGACAGCCGGGAGCTTTCGGCATGGCAGCTGACGATAGCGCAGCAGGAGGGCGTTTTGACCTGCGTCACACTCACCGGCCCCGATGACGAGACCACTGCGGCACTGGCCAATGCCCTTTATCTGGCGGCGCGGGAGCTGCTGAAGCCGGGGCTGGGCTTTCAAAGCGAGCCCTTCACCGTGAAGGATGGCCCGGGGCAGGCTTACAGTGACTTCAGCAGCTGGAGCTTTTTCTTTCAGCGGGAGGAAGATCATGCCGTTGCCATGCTCCGACCGCCGGGCTGACCGCCGGATTGAAAGACAGAGAAAACAGGAAAGCGTCCCCTGGCCATCGTCAGGGGACGCCTGCTATTTCGGACAGATTAATCCTCGCGCTTTGCGGCGGGCGCCTCGGCTTCCGGGGGCGTCTGCTGCTGAGACGGGGCCTGCTTCTTCTTCCGGCGGAAGGGGCGGAAGCCCTTGTGACGCCGCAGCCACCGCACCGCCAGCACGATCACCACCACCAGAATGGCCAGTTGGATCAGCTTTTCCACCCAGTTGCGGGCGAACCGCAGGGCGTACCGCTGCACATCGTCCACAAAGTTGGAGGTGCCCTTCTTAAAGGCTTCGCCCAGCTTTGCCCAGAAGCCCACCACCGGCTGCTCCTGATCGGAGAGCTTGGACACCTCCTCCAGATAGAGCTCCACCGTGGCGTAATCCACCAGCGCGTCATACTTCCGCAGGGTGCCGGTGAGCTGCTCGATCTGCAATTCGGTCTCGGCGATGGCCGATTCCAGGGTGATGATGTCCTCCATCTTGTTGGCCTGGCTCAAAAGCTCCTGAAGCCGCTCCAGCTTGGTGCGCTGGGTCACAAGGCGGGATTCGGTGTCGTAATAGGCCTCGCTGACATTGTCGGAGGTGTGCCGCTGGCTGTACACCTGGGCCAGCGTTCCGGCGCGGGTGCAGAAATCCTGATAGCTGCCCGAGGGCACCCGCACCACATAGGAAGCGCTGCGATAGGGGCTGTAGTTGCTCAGCTCGCTGGATTCGAAATAGCCTCCCAGCTCGGCCACCAGGGCCTGAAGACCGGAAACCGCCGTGTCAAACTCGGTGGATTCCATGTACAGATAGCCCCGATAGACCATCTTCACATTTTCCGGAAGGGTGGAGGAAATGGCGGAGGCGGTCTCTTCGGTGTCGGTACCGTTGTCGAAGCCGTAAGCATAGTCAAAGCTTGCCGAAGAATCGTAGGATTCCTCCGCAGTCACGCTGCCGTTGGAGTCCATGGTGACCGAGGCGCTGCCGCAGGCGGCCAGCGACAGCAGCATTGCCAGACAGAGCAGGATGGATGAGAATTTTTTCATGGGAACGACCTCCTTTGCTTGTATAGACAGAAAAAATCCGCCGATGTTCCGCGAAACGGGGGAATTTTTCTTCCGAACTTGCAAAATGCGGGGATGTCCCTTATTATAATAAGAAAAAGGGGTGTTGTAAAGCATGATGGAGCATTTTATGGGTCTGGCGCTGGAGCAGGCCGAAAAAGCACGGGCGCTGGGTGAGGTGCCGGTGGGCTGCGTCATCGTCCGGGAGGGGGAGGTCATCGGCGCGGGGTACAACCGGCGGGAGACTGACAAAACCGTGCTGGGCCACGCCGAGCTGATGGCCATCCGTCAGGCCGAGCAGACGCTGGGGGACTGGCGGCTCACCGGCTGTACCCTGTATGTGACGCTGGAGCCCTGCCCCATGTGCGCCGGGGCCATCCTCAACGCCCGGCCGGAGGCGGTGGTGTGGGGCGCGTCCGATCCCACCTTCGGGGCCTGCGGCGGGGTGATGAATCTGTTTGAGGAGGCCTTCGGCTGTCATCCCCGGCTGTATGGGGGCGTCCGGGCGGAGGAGTGCGCCCGCCTGCTCAGCGAGTTTTTTGAAGGCCTGCGGGACAGGCCCGCCAAATGCTGAATTCCCGCCCCGGCACCGGCTGCCGGGGCTTTTTTCATCCGACGGGCGAAAAAGCCGTGACCGGCGGCGGATTTTCCGGTCTGTTAGAGAGAAGGGAGGGACGCGTATGAAGGACGAAGCCATCATCGCGCTGTATTGGGCGCGGGATCCTCAGGCCATTGCCGCCTCGGAGGACACCTACGGCGCTTACTGCCGGGCGGTGGCCCGGGGTATTTTGCGGGACGAGCGGGACGGGGAGGAGTGCGTCAGTGATACCTGGCACCGGGCCTGGCAGACCATGCCGCCCCAGCGGCCCGCCGTGCTGCGGGCCTTTTTCGGAAAGCTCACCCGCAATCTGGCTCTGCATGTCTATGAGCGGCAGCACGCCCAAAAGCGGGGCGGGGGACAGGTACCGCTGGCGTTGGAGGAGCTGGAGGAATGCCTGCCCTCGGCCCATTCGGTGGAGGATGCGCTGGAGGGCAGGGCGCTTTCCGCTCTGCTGGATGACTTTGTGCGGGAGCTGCCCCGGCGGGAGCGGGTCATCTTTCTTCGACGGTACTGGTATCTGTGTCCCGTAAAGGACATCGCCCGCAGCATGGGTCTGGGGGAGAGTCTGGTGAAAATGTCCCTCTCCCGCTCCCGGCAAAAGCTGCGCCAATTGCTGGAAAAGGAGGGCATCAGCCTGTGAACACCATGAACATTCTTGCCGCCCTGACCGATATCGGTGACGATCTGATCGAGGCGGCCGCACCGAAAAAACGGAGAAAGCCCCGCCTGTCCCGTCTGCTGGCATCTGCCGCCTGTCTGGCGCTGGTGATCTCGCTGGGCGGGACGGCCATCGACCGGTTGGGGCTGTTCCGGGCCGGGTGCAGCGCCTGGCCGGGGACCTTTGTTGAGGGGCGGTATTATCACACCGCAGGTCACGGTAGCCTGTACTGCTGGGACGGGGAAAGCACCAGTCTGGTGCTGCACACCCTGCTGTCCGATGCCTACGCCGTGAATGATTACGGCATCTATTACCGCAGCGGCCGCCGGGTGTATGTCATCCCCCACGACACCGGCAGGCGTCGCCTGCTGTACACCGCGCCCCTGCCGGATCGCAGCCACATCACCTTTGCCTTCTATGGGGAGGACGTGGTGGTGCGGGTCTATAACAAGTGGAAGGAGCACCTCTCGGAATATCTGGTGGACGGCCGCACCGGGACGCTGCTGGAGCAGGTGGAAGACCGGCTGTCCTATGCCGTCCTGTATGACAGTCAGGACTGGCAGTCCACCCACTACCGACTGGGTGACCGGCAGCTGACGCTGGTGCCCGCCGGGGAGGAGCATGCCTTTTTCCTCACCGAAAACGGCGAACCGCTGCTGGAGGATGCGGTCTTCGTCGGCCCGGACAGCTTCGGCGACGAGGTATGGTTCTACCTGCGGGAAAATGACGGCACCGCCGCCTATATCCTCCGTCCCGACGGGGACGATACCCTGCTGGAGAATGTGCCTGACAACGGTACGCTGTCGGTGGCGAAAGGCTACGCCTATTGGGTGGAATATGAGCCGGAGGCGGTGTGGTGCATGGACACCCGCACCGGCGAACGCTGGACGCTGGAGTTGGATACTCCCATGGAGCTGTATGACCTGGCTACTGACGGCGATTTGCTGGCCACCTGCGTCCCGTGGAACGACTATCAGGCCATGTGGCGGGTGGAAAAGGACGCCGACCGGCGGCCTGTGGCCCTGACCCTGCTGGATGGGGACATCACGGAATAAAATAGCCGCAGGACAGCATGCCCTGCGGTCTTGCATAAAACATTTGTTGACTTTTTTGGATTGAAATGGCATAATGTAAGTGGATAAGCAGATCGATACGAGCGGCCTGTCTATTGAGGCGATAACAGATAAAAATAAGCGAAGAGCATTGTTTTCAGGACTTCATTTCAAAAAGAAGTGTAGCTATGAAAAATGCAAAGCAGCTGGGAACGATTCAAAAGCTATCTGTATTTCTGGGATGCGTTATCGTTTTATTGTTGATCAACTGGTGGTACCATCAACCTGTAAGCTATGAGACCGTTCTTGTTCTTCAGGATGCCAATCATCCGGATGTCACGGAGCAGGCCGGTCTTGCATTGCAATTGCACCGACACTGGTTTTCCCCAACCGTAGTAGAGGGTAAAATGGATTGGAAGGGAAAAATTATATCAGTGAAGCCAGGAGGACAGAGTTCCAGATAGACGAACCACTTAAATGGAAAATCGAAGGGCGTTGTTTTATTTGCCCATTTCAAGAGGATACGCCGGATCGCGTTAATTTCTTTCTCGATCCGGCTGCGCTCCAAGTATGGATAAGCTTCCGTTCCGGAGAAGTGAAGAGTTTCACGCTCCTGCAAGACGGAACAACCTGGGAATATAACAACGGTTAACAGGAAAAGCACTGCAAAAGGCTGTCTGGGATCAGAAAAGCATATGATTTCTGATCCCGGACGGCTTTTTCACGCCTCTTGCATTTTTGCGGGAATCCGGTATACTGAAGAGTAGAAACAAGGGAGGCGGGTCTCATGCTGTTTGTTGCAAATATCGGGAATACAACCATCCAGATCGGCGTGTTCCGCAAGGATACGCTGGTGTGTACGGCGCGGCTGTCCTCGGCGGGCAACCGCAGCGCCGATGAATATGCCGTCACATTGCAGGCGCTGCTGGCCATGCATGGCGTGGAGCCGGGGCAGATCCGGGGGGCGGTGCTGGCCTCGGTGGTAAAGCCCCTCAGCCCGGTGCTGGCAGGGGCGGTGGAGACGCTGTTTGGCGTTCGTCCGCTGTTTATGGGCCCCGGCGTGCGCACCGGGCTGGATATCAAGATCGAGCGTCCCGCCGAGTTGGGGGCCGACATCGCCGCCGCCTGCGTGGGCGCGCTGGCACGGATGCAGCCGCCCTTTGCGGTGGTGAGCTTTGGCGACGCCACCACCCTGACCCTGATCGACCGCAGCTCCCGTCTGTGCGGCGTGCTCATCTGTCCCGGGGCCTTTTCGGGGGCCATGTCCCTTTCCCGGCTGGCCGCCGAGCTGCCGTTGATCTCGCTGGAGCCGCCCCGGGGCCTGCTGGGGAAGAACACGGTGGACTCCATGAACAACGGCGCGGTCTACGGCACTGCCGCCATGGTGGAGGGGCTGGTGGATCGGCTGCGGGAGCACGCAGGGGAGGCGCGGCTGCCGGTCATCGCCACCGGGCCGCTGTGCGGCATCATCCTGCCCCATTGCCGGATGGAGGCCTGCGAGGTGCCCGATCTGGTGCTGCTGGGACTGAAGCGGGTCTATGAGCTGAACACCCGTCGCTGAGACAGAAAAAAGCTGCTTGTTTTGACAGGTTGCAGCGCCTGCACGACTTCGTGCAGGCGCTTTCTTCTGCCCGGGGGCTTTTCGGCTTGCTTTTTACAGCGGCATCGTATATAATTTTGTCAGAAAATCAAGAGGAGAAGTGCATTATGATCGATTTTGGCGCGATGACGCTGTTCCTGATCGTCAATTCCTTTACCCCCGGCCCCAACAACCTGATGTGTATGTATCTGGGCGCCCATTACGGGCTGAAGGGCAGCCGGCGGTTCATCGTCGGCAGTATGTCTGCCGTGTTTGTCAAGACCATGCTGTGCGGGCTACTGAATGTGGTGCTGGCACATTTTATTCCCAAGATCGTCCCGGTGATGAAGTGGATCGGCGCGGCCTATATGCTCTATCTGGCGTGGAATATGCTGAAAAGCGGCATGAAAAAGGGCGAGACCGTCGAAAAGCAGGGTGAGTCCACCTGCTCTGCGGGCATCCTGCTGCAGGTGCTGAACATGAAGAGCTGGATCTCCGCCCTGAGCCTGTTTTCGGTGTATGTGGTGCCCCACACCACCGCCTTCTGGGCGATCCTCACCGCCTCCGGCATGATGCTGGGCATACTGATCCTGGCGTCGTTTTCCTGGTGTCTGTTCGGCCGGGCCATCAAGTCGGTCTATGAAAAATACCGCCTGCCCATCAGCGCAGTGATGGCCCTTTCGCTGGTGTACTGTGCTGTCACCGCCCTGCTTTGATGCGAAAAAATTTCCAATCATAATCCGTCTGCGCCGGTTCAAACTATGGTCGTAACGAGAGGCTTCGGCAGTGGCCGGAGCTTCTCCAACACAAGGAAAAGGAGATACGACCAAAATGAACAACAATAGCAACAGCAAAAACGGCTATGTGGAGCCCAACGCCAAGGAAGCCATGAAGCAGTTCAAGATGGAGACCGCCCGGGAGATGGGCGTCAACCTGAAGGAGGGCTACAACGGCGACCTGACCTCCAAGCAGGCCGGTACCGTGGGCGGCGAGATGGTTCGCAAGATGATCAAGAAGTACGAGGAAAATCTGTAAGCTGCCGCAGACAAGGCGCGTCCCCCGAAAGGGGGACGCTTCTTTGATGTACCGGGGAACCGCCCTGCCGGGTCTCGCCGATTTTCCGGGGGAAATCCGGCGGACGGGAGCGGAAAAATAAAAACTGTGTTTTTTTCAAAAAAAGCGTTGACAAACAGACGGGAATGTGCTAATATAAATCTCGCCCGCTGATGAGGCGGACGCAGTTGGCCGAGTAGTTCAGTTGGTTAGAACGCTAGCCTGTCACGCTAGAGGTCGAGGGTTCGAGCCCCTTCTCGGTCGCCACCATGCTGCTATAGCTCAGATGGTAGAGCGCGTCATTGGTAATGACGAGGTCGGCAGTTCAACTCTGCCTAGCAGCTCCAAAAGACACCAGCCATATGGCTGGTGTCTTTTTTCATGTCTTCACGCATAAGGCCGCCCGATGTGGGAAGGACGCAGTGCGGCACAGCGCCGCGTGTGGCAGGATGTCCCTTCGGCCCTGTTCCGCGCAGCTTCCTTCTTCGCTTCGCGGCCGCAGGGCTGCGTCTGCTTTTCCGTTCCGGGCGCAGGCTTCTCTTTCATGTTCAAGCACCTCCGATTCGATGACGTTCGTTTTTTCTTCCCTCGAGGTGCCTTTATCATAACCCGTTTGGAAAACCGATGCATCGGAGAAAAAGCACGAGCTTTCTGCCGCAAGTTGTGATATAATCACAAAAAAGAGGACGGAGGCGGTTTGTATGCATGGGGGACAGGGGAACAGCTATCCCACCCTGCGGGAAATTCTGCGGCTGCCGGCCTTTGCGGGCTGTCACCTCTGCGGTGGAGCGGCAGGCGCGGAACAGCCCGTGCGGGGGGCCAACATCACCGAGGTGCCCGATTATGACAACTGGATCGCGGCGGGCGAGCTGCTGATCACCACCGGCTTTGCGCTGGCCGGAGAGGAGGACGCGGTGTTCCGACTGCTGAAGACCGCGAAGGAACGGGGGCTCTGCGGCGTTTGCATCAAGCCGGGGAGATATCTTCCCGCGCCGCTTCCCGCGGCGCTTTTGCAGCTGGCCGATGGGCTTTCGCTGCCGCTGGTGGAGTTGCCGGGGGATGTGCGTTTCAGCGACCTGGCTGCCGCCGTCTCCCGGGAGATCGCCCGCCGACAGGTACCGGCAGAGCAGCAGCGGCGGCTGACCGCCTTTCTGCGGCATCTGCTCACCGATCCCGTTGCGGACGATGAGGCGGAGCTGCAGACGGCGCTGGAATACGGCCTGCGGCTGGAGCGCCCACACCGGGTGATTCGGATGGAGACGGAAGCGCCTTCCGGTGCGCGGCTGGCCGCCGGGCATCTGGCGGAGATCTGTCGGCAGCAGGGCCTAATGACATGGACGGCGTTTTCGGACGAAAGGCCCATGCTGCTGCTGGAGGAGGCGGAACGCGACGGAACGCAGCGGCTGGAGCGGGCGCTGGCGGCCTTTGCGGACGGGCATCCGACGGGGCTCCGCTGCGGCGTGGGCCAGCCGTATTCCGGCCCGGAGGGCATCAGGCTGGCGGAGGAAAGTGCCCGGGCGGCTCTTGCCTGTGCCCGGGCACAGGGGCGTGCCTTTGTGACGGATGACCCGGCAGGACTCCTGCGGCTGATGCAGCCCGGCTGCGGGCAGCAGCCGACGGCATATGTCCGACAGCAGCTGGGGGCGCTGCTGGAGCAGCGTCATCCCAGACGGCAGGAGCTGCTGGAAACGCTGGAAAGCTGGTTCCGCTGTCAGGGCAATCAGCGGGAAATGGCGCGGACAATGCATCTGCACTACAACACGGTGAGCTATCGGCTGGAGCAGCTGTGGAGGCTGCTGGGCGGGGAGCCCGACTGCTGGGAGAGACGGCTGGCGCTGGAAACGGCGCTGTATCTCTTTGTCAACCGGGGCGTGTCCGCGGAAGATCACAACTGAAAACCGCCCGGCGACGTTTCCGTCTGCCGGGCGGTTTTTGTGTATATCAGGCTGTTTTTCTGCGGCGCAGCAGCAGCACCGCCGCCGCCATCAGGGCCGTTCCGCCGACGGTAAAGGCCGCCGTGCCCGGCCCGCCGGTGGAGGGCAGCACCGCGCCGGTGGTGTTTTCCACGGTGACGATGCGGCTTTCCGTGTGGCTCTCGGCATCAACGGTGAACTTCACCGGCCCGGCCAGCAGATTGTAGCCGTCGGGGGCTTTGGTTTCCACCAGATAATAGTCACCGTAGGCCAGACCGTAAATGTATCCAAGGCCGTTTTCACCGGTGGTGAAGAATTTGACCTTTTCGCCGGTCAGGGTCGCGTTATCATAGAATTCCACCGGCACCAGCTTGGTGGTGACTGTCGCGCCCTCTGCGTTTTCAACCGTGTAGGTGGGGAATTCATCTTCTGTATCTGCCGCAGCTTCACCCTGCGTGGCGATGCGATACACCGCAAAGGTGGCCCCGGACAGCGCCTTGCTTTTGTCCGCAGCGTCCACCTTTTTCAGCTGTGCGCCGCCGGTGTGTACCTCCGGCTGGTCGGAATCCTTTTCAAAGATTTTACCCACCTGATTGGTGTATTTCACATGGGCCTGGTTGGGGATGTTCTCGCCCATCTTGGCATTCTGATTGATGACGGCGGTAAAATAAGTGCGCAGCTCGTAGTTCGCATAGTCGCTGCCCACCAGCGCGGCGATCTTTTTCATGCCCGCCGCAGTGAGGGAGACGGTGAAGAAGTCCGCCTCATGATCTTCGCTGGTGACCTTTCGGGTATCCACGGTGTAATGCGTGCCCTGGTCGAGTACGGTGGGCTTCGCAGCCTCGTCCGTGGTGTCGATCAACTCCACCCGGTCAAAGGCGTCGTAGTTCAGCCGCCGGTCCAGCGTGTCGGTGATGACATAGCTTTTGCCGCTGCCGATATTTTTGGGGATGAAGGTGCGGATGATCCAGGTGTGCTTCTCTCCCACGGCAAAGGTGTCGCTGTCCTTGTCGATCTCGGTGACATCCTTTTTGATGTCCACCTCTTCGGAGACGGTGGTGTTTTTGGGGCTGGCCGTGATGGTATAAGCGGGGTTGCCGTTTTCATCCAGTCTCGACCAGTCGGGCAGGCTGACGAAGAAGGCTACCGAGCCTTCCACTGCCGCATTGGGCAGCTCCTTCACCAGATAGACGCCGTCCTCTGTGCCGAAGTTCAGGGAGGCGCAGCCGGTTTCATCGGTGGTTAGGGTGCCCACCAGTTTTGTGCTTTTAGCATATTTGGTGATATCCGCGTCGGTGGGGGAAGCGCCGATATTCAGCTTGCCGTTGCGATAGTCCTCCACCGAGCCCACATAGTACACATTGAAGGAAATATTGGACAGCGCGGCGTTTGTGGCGGTGTCTTTTTTATGGTTGATCTCCAGCACCCGGTCGGGCTCCACCTTCACCTCGGCGTGAACGGGGAGCGTTTTCTCCAGCTCACCGATGAGCGACTGGGAAGCGCCGCGATAGCCCTCTGCATCAAACAGGAATACATCCGAAGCGCGTTGGGTGCCGTCCACGGCCAGCGTCACCGTCGCGTTGGCACAGGCTGCGGGGGCATTCCGGATGGTGAGGGTGTACGTCTGCTCGCCGTTTTTCATTTCTGTGGACGCGTAATATTCCCCATCCGCCAGATAGGCGGTGAGGGTGAGCTTGTCGTCAGCATCGTCGATCACGGCGGAAACGGTGGCCGTGACGGTGATGTTGCAGGTGCCGTCGGTGTTGTAGGCAACACTGGTGATCTTACGGTCGCCGAAGGCGGCCTCGGACACCACCACATCCCGCGCGGGCGTGGGGTCGAGGGCGAGGAGGTAGTTGTAAACAGTGTTGATGCGTTCACGGATGCTGTCCAGATTTTCTGCCGTGGCATAGCTGTTTGTATATTCCGCGATGCTTTCGGTATATTTCACTGTCATAGTTTCCGTCCATACGCCGTCAATGGCATAACAAAGGTCGGTGAAATCCGCGATCTCGCCGTGAGCCGCCTTCCAGATAGCGGCCTGGGTGGCCGCAATCGCCTCGCCGATGGTCACATTCTTCACACCGGACGCGATGCTAATGGCTTCCGGCGTGGTGCCGGGGAAGCCGTGGAGATAGATGGAGCGCAGCATTTCCGCCGCGTTCCCGGCATAGGTGGAATCCTCCAGATTCAGACGGCGGTAGGAGGCACCCGTTTCGAGGCCAATCCCCAGATCGGTGCAGTACACGGGGAACAATGAGGAATCTCCTGTTCCGTCTTCTCTGAGAGAAAACGCGATATAGCTTGTTGTGCTGCTGTTCCCTTCATAGATGTAGGAGGGCATATACACACTGAAGTAGTACCATGCGTTATTGTTGCTGACGGTGCCAGTTTCATCGGTATAATAGTTGAGCACATAGCTGTCGGTGGGGTCATACGCCCCCTCCTCCGCCGCGATTGGCAGCGCGGAGAGCAGCAGCGTCAGGGCCAGTAATATGGCAAAAAAACGTTTCATGATCTTCCTCCCGGTTCTTCTTTTTCTCTTTCTCTTGCTGGGATGATTGCTGTGGGCTGTAAATCAAAATACCAAATTTTTATCACTTTGTAAAGGGGGCATCCCGCAGGTCGAACCGGAAATCGGCAACGCAGTTCCCGGACAGACACAAAAAGCCCCTTCCGGGGCTTTTGTGAAGCTGTGCTTCTTGCGGGCAGCGGCGCTTTCCGGTGCGGTTACGCATCCATCAGCATGCCGTCCTTCAGCCGCAGCACCTCATCAGCCTTGTCGGCGATGGACAGGTCGTGGGTGACCACGATGACGCAATAACCCTCCTCGTGGGCCAGCCGGTGCAGCAGATCAAAGACCTTTTCGCTGTTCTCGG
>CAZDUQ010000010.1:0-20874 GCA_964508665.1 uncultured Oscillospiraceae bacterium
ATGGGAAGCTGTGAATGAACAAGGGAGCAAATTTTACCTCTCCCGATATGTTTTGCACCATTAAGTACGAACTGTTACCTAAGCGGCGAAACACGTGCCATTTTTCATCGGAAGGAGCTTGGTTTTCACCGTATGCTCCCCAACAAGCCGTTATGATAGGATAGCATTTTCAATACACCGGCAGGCGTAGGTGGCCAGGCGGATGTTCTTTTCGGGATCGAAGGAGGAGACCGCCTTGATCAGCCCGATCGTTCCGATGGAGATCAGGTCGTCCTGATCCTCGCGGGAGGCGTAATACTTTTTCACCACATGGGCCACCAGCCGTAAATTATGCTCGATGAGCGTGTCCCGGGCAGAGAGATCACCGCTCTGCATAGCCTCCAGCATTTGACGCTCCCGGGCGGCGGAAAGCGGCTGAGGAAAGGAGCCGGAAACCGGCGAGACCCGGAGCATCCAGAAAAATGCCTCGGCAAAAAATACGGCGGACAGCATAGGCAAAGACCTCCTAATCAGTTTGGAAAACCATATGCGGCAACGGCGTGTTCGTTGCCAGTCCGATGCTTCAACAAACGATGGCCCATGTGCATACAATAGCACGAGGTGATGGGATGAAACGAAAAAGATGGCCCAGAAAGCGACAATTTTCCGTCCGCCGCCTGCTGCTTTTGCTCCTACTGGCAACGATGCTGTTCGCAATGGGCAGCGGATATCTTCGCCTGCGGGAGCTGATTGGCGTTTACGGCGAGAATCGCTGCCGAAATCTGGTGACACAGCTCCTGCTGGAGGCTGCATTACAGGAAGAAACAGCTGAAAAGTTTTCCGACTTTACAACTATTGATGAAAAAGTGATTTTGCAGCTGAACAGCGAGGCGCTCCGACAATATCAGGCCGCAGTGGGAAGCAAGCTGACGCAGCAGCTGAACAGCCTGGGCGAGCAGCTGTATCAGGTGCCGCTGGGCACCGTGCTGGAAAGCGTTTTATTCATGGAACGGGGCCCGCATGTCTCCATTCGCTTTGTTCCGATCGGCGCGGCCAGCATCACCATCGGCAGCACGCTGGAGGAGGCCGGCATTAATCAGGTGCTGTATCAGATCGTCATGGAGCTGTCGGTGGATATGACGGTACTGCTGCCCGGCGGGACGCGGCAGGTATCCTGCGTGCAATCGGTCATCCTGGAGGAAACGCTGCTCACGGGCGATGTTCCCTTTATTTACGGCAGTTAAAACGGTTGCCCGTGGGGAAAAATCATGGTATAATTGCATCACACAACAAAGAAGGAGCAGGCCGCCATGCAGGACATTCAAAAAGAAATGCAGCAGCTGACCGAACAGCTGCTCTACCATGCCCGCCGTTATTACAATGAAGATGCGCCGGAAATCTCGGACTTTGAATATGACAGGCTACAGGCGCGTTTGCGGCAGCTGGAAGCCGAATATCCCCAGTTTGCCCGACCGGATTCCCCCACGAAGCGGGTGGTCGGCACCGTGCTGGAGGGCTTTGAGGCTGTGCAGCACCCCTATCCCATGGAAAGCCTGCAAGATGTTTTCTCCTTCGATGAGGTGTGGGATTTCGATGCCCACATGAAGGCACGCTTTCCTGATGTGGAATACACAGTCGAGCTGAAGATCGACGGCCTTTCGGTCTGCCTGGAGTACGAGAACGGACGGTTCGTGTTGGGCGCCACTCGCGGCGACGGCCGGGTGGGGGAGAACGTGACCGAAAATATTCGCACCATTTTGGATGTGCCGATGGCGCTGGGGACCGAGCTTACGCATTTGTGGATCCGGGGCGAGGTCTATATGCCCAAGCGGGTCTTTGAACGGCTCAACACCCAGCGGGAGGCTGCGGGGGAACAGCTGTTTGCCAATCCACGCAACGCCGCCGCCGGCTCTCTGCGGCAGCTGGACAGCAGCATCTGTGCGCAGCGTCGTCTGAGCATTTTCTGCTTCAATGTGCAAAATGCGGCGGAGGTCGGCTTTCATACCCACGCGGAGTCGCTTGAATATCTGAAAGAACTTGGCTGTAAAGTAATTGAGCCGTACATTGTCACCCGGGATGTAGAAGCGATTTTTGACTTTATTCGGCAGGTGGGAGACAGCCGCGAAAGCCTGCCCTGCGGCATCGACGGTATTGTGATCAAGGTCAACGACCTGGCCATGCGGCAGGAGCTGGGCTCCACGACCAAGGTCCCCCGCTGGGCGGTAGCCTATAAGTTCCCGCCAGAGGAAAAGACGGCCAGACTGCTGGATATTGCGATCCAGGTGGGCCGCACCGGTGTGCTGACACCCAACGCCGTGTTTGAGCCGGTGCGTCTGGCGGGAACTACTGTCAGCAGGGCCACCCTGCACAATCTGGACTTTATTCGACAGCGGGACATCCGGGTGGGGGATACCATTCTGGTGCGCAAGGCGGGCGATATCATCCCGGAGGTTCTGGGGGTGGATCACAGCCGCAGGCCGCCGGAGGCACAGCCCTTTCAAATGCCGGAGGTCTGTCCGGTGTGCGGTGCGCCGGTGGTACAGGAGGAGGGCGAGGCGGCCTTCCGCTGCACCGGTGCCGAATGTCCCGCGCAGCTGCTGCGCAGCATCATCCATTTCGCCAGCAGGGATGCCATGGATATCGAGGGTCTTGGCCCTGCACTGGTGCAATCGCTGGTTGAGGAAAAGCTGGTGGCCTCGCCCGCCGATCTGTATCGACTCCGACTGCCCGATGTGGCGATGCTGGAGCGTATGGGTGAGCGTTCCGCACAAAACCTGCTGAGCGCCATTGAAAAGAGCAAGGCGCAGCCGCTTTCCAGGCTGCTGTTCGCCTTTGGCATCCGTCAGGTGGGGCAGAAGGCGGCGCAAACGCTGGCAGGGCAGTATCTGGATATGGACAGTCTGCTGGCGGCCGATGTGGAGCAGCTGACGCAGGTGTTCGATGTGGGACGGATCACTGCAGAAAATCTGTATCAATGGCTGCACAGCCCGCAGGGCGGACACCTGATCCGTTGCCTGCGGGGGGTCGGCGTCAACATGACCCAGCCGGACGAGCAGGAGAGCCGTCTGCTGGCGGGCAAGACCTTTGTGCTTACCGGAACGCTGAGCCGGTACACCCGCGCGGAGGCATCCCAGCGCATTACCCGCAACGGCGGGAAGATCTCCGGCTCGGTGTCCAAAAAGACCTCCTATGTTTTGGCTGGGAATGAGGCCGGCTCCAAGCTGGACAAGGCCCGGAGCCTGGGCATCCCGGTTTTGGACGAGGATGCCTTCGAGGCCATGCTGGAGGAGACGGAAGCCGGAAGGCGCGGCGAACAATAAAGTCGGAACGCGAAGGAGCGAGCATATTATGAGTAAACAGAAATTACGTGTTTTGAGTATCGGCGCCCATCCGGATGACGCGGACACCAGTACGGGTGGTCTGCTGAACAAGCTGTATCGCAAGGAATGGGAGGTGCGGATGCTGTCCCTTACCGACGGAAGCGCCGGCACCTATCGAAAAGAGCTGGGCGGACAGGAGCTGGCGCTGATGCGCAGGGCAGAGGCCGCTCGCAGCGGTGCAATGCTCAACGCCCGTTATGATGTTCTGGATCATCCGGACGGTCGTCTGGAGGCGACACTGGAAAACAGGGAGGAGCTGATCCGCTACATTCGCCGCTTTCAGCCCGATCTGATCCTGACCAACCGGCTGAACGATTACCATGCCGACCACCGGAGCACTGCCCAGCTGGTGCAGGACGCATCGTTTTTGCTGACCGTGCCCTGTGTTTGCGCGGATACGCCCTGTCTGGAGCATATGCCGGTGGTGCTGTACTGGCACGATTCCTTTCAGAGGCCGTACCCCTTTCAGGCGGATGTGATCGTTCCCATCGATGACACGCTGGAAAATCTGGTGCAGCACGCCTGCTGCCACGAGAGCCAGTATTTTGACTGGATGTACTGGCCTGACCATACCGAGCGGTGCGACTGGCCGCGTGAGCTGCAAATTGCCCATCTCCGCGACCGATATGACAGGCTGTTTGCCCGATTCCGTCAGGAATATGACGCAGAGGTACAGGCGCGCTTCGGAGCGGAGGCGGATTCCGTCGGTCATGTGGAGGTCTATGAGATCAGCGAATACGGTGAAGCGCCGTCGCGCGCGTTTCTGGACATTCTGGAACGATGAGCAGGCGGTAATCAGGCGGTGCCTATGAAAAAGCTTATAGTCGGGATTCTGGCCCATGTGGACGCGGGAAAAACCACCCTGTCAGAGGCGCTGCTGTACCTTGGCGGGAGCATCAGTCGTCTGGGTCGCGTGGATCATAAGAACGCCTTTCTGGATCACAATGAGCTGGAGCGGGAGCGCGGAATCACCATTTTCTCCAAGCAGGCTGTGATATGCGTACCAGGGCTGGAGCTGACGCTGGTGGACACCCCCGGCCATGTGGATTTTTCCGCCGAAATGGAGCGGACGCTGAGCATTTTGGATTATGCCATCCTGGTGATCTCCGGGACGGACGGCGTGCAGGGACATACCGAAACGGTGTGGCGGCTGCTTCGGCGCTATGAGATCCCCACTTTTTTATTTATCAATAAAATGGATCTGCCCGGTGCGGACAGAGGAGAGCTGCTTTTGCAGCTGCAGCAGCGGCTCTCTGACCACTGCGTTGACATGGACGCATCCGCGTCCGCGCGGGATGAGGCGCTTTCGCTCTGCGATGAGCGCCTGCTGGACGCATATCTGGAGGAGGGACGGCTGGAGACGGTCGCTGTGGCGCGGGCAGTCCGCGCAAGAAAGGTTTTCCCCTGCCGATTCGGATCGGCGCTGCGGCTGGAGGGCGTGGATCAGCTGCTGAAGGATCTGTCAGAGCTGACCCTTGCGCCGCAATATCCGTCTGCCTTTGGCGCACGCGTCTATAAGATCGCCCGGGATGCGCAGGGAGTCCGCCTGACCTATCTGAAGATCACCGGCGGGGAGCTGCGGGTGAAAACACCGCTCTCCGGGCAGGGGCGCGATGGTCGATGGGAAGAAAAGGCAGACCAGCTGCGCATCTATTCCGGTGAACGCTACCGTCTGACCGACCGTGTGGCGGCAGGCTCGGTCTGCGCGGTCACCGGTCTGGAGCAAACCTTTCCGGGACAGGGGCTGGGCGATGATGCGCTGACCCAGGCACCGCTGCTGGAGCCGGTTCTGACCTATCGGATCCTGCTGCCGCAGGGCTGTAATCTGCCCGAAACGCTGCGTAAGCTGCGGCAGCTGGAGGAGGAGGATCCCCAACTGCATCTGCTCTGGGATGAGCGGCTGCTGGAGCTGCATGTGCGCTTGATGGGGGAGATCCAGCTGGAGATCCTGCAGCGGCTGATCCGGGATCGATTCGACCTGGAGGTTTCCTTTGGCCCCGGACAGGTAGTGTATCAGGAAACCATCGCCGGGCCGGTAGAAGGCGTTGGACATTTTGAGCCGCTGCGGCATTATGCCGAGGTGCATCTGCTGCTGGAGCCGGGCCCGCTGGGCAGCGGTGTGGTGGTGGACAGCCTTTGCGGCACGGATCAGCTGGATCTGAACTGGCAGCGGTTGATTCTGACCCATTTACAGGAAAAACAGCATCTGGGCGTGCTGACCGGCTCCCCGATTACCGACATCAGGATTTCCATCCTGGGCGGACGGGCCGACGTGAAGCATACCGAGGGCGGGGATTTCCGTCAGGCCACCTATCGTGCGGTACGGCAGGGCCTGCGCAAGGCGACGAGCATCCTGCTGGAGCCCTGCTACGATTTTACCATGGAACTGCCTGTTGAGTGCGTGGGACGGGCCATGACGGATGTCCGACAGATGCACGGCGACTGCGAAGCACCTGTTCAGTCGGGTGAGCTGATGTGTCTGAACGGATGGGCGCCGGTGGCTGCCATGCGGGGCTATGCCGGAGAGCTGGCATCCTATACCCGTGGGCGGGGCCGCCTGTCCTGTCGTCCGCGGGGCTATGAGGTGTGCGCGCAGCAGGAGGCCGTGGTGGCCGCGCTGGGCTACCAACCGGACGCAGATCTGCAAAATACCGCGGATTCGGTGTTTTGCAGTCATGGTGCAGGGGTCGTGGTGCCGTGGGATCAGGTGGAACAGCATATGCATCTGGAAAGCATGTTTTCCGTCCCACAGACGGAGGCGGCAGCGCCTGCGCCGTCTCCTGCGCAGACCTCCCGTGCCGCGTATCGCGGGACGCCGGAGGAGGATCAGGAGCTGCAGGCCATTTATGAGCGGACCTATGGCGCGGTCAAACGGCGCGAATTTGCCCTGCGGCCGTCAAATGTGCAGGCGGAGGAGCACAAGCCCGTCAAAGCGCCGACGGCACCTCTGCCGGAGTATCTGCTGGTGGATGGCTATAACATCATTTTTGCATGGGACGAGCTTAAGACACTGGCAGCGGAAAGTCTGGCCGCCGCGCGGCAGTCGCTGGCAGACATTTTGAGCAATTATCAGGGCTTCCGAAAATGCAGTGTGATCCTGGTGTTTGATGCTTACAAGGTGAAGGGCAACCCCGGTGCCGTGGAGCGGTATAAGAACATTCACATCGTCTATACCAAAGAGGCCGAGACCGCAGATGCGTATATCGAAAAAGCAACTTACGGTATGCAAAAGCGCTATCGTGTCCGTGTAGCCACCTCAGACAGGATGGAGCAGCTGATTATTTTGGGACACGGAGCCAGCCGCGTCCCGGCTAACGCGTTTTTGCAGGAGGTGCGGCAGACACACACCGAGATCTGCCGGATCGTGCAGCAATATCGCGTTCGTGCACAAAAGGGCAGCACAGTGGGGGAGCTGTTGAAAGGGAAAACCGGCGGCAGCAGGTGAACGCCCCTCCGGGCGGCGTTCGGCTCGCTGCTGCATCAAAATCGATTGAACCGACTGCTGACCGGACGCTATCGCCGACTGGTCAGCAGCTTTTTGTGTGTCCGTAAAAAGCCTGTGGAAGTATGTATCGGGGCCTTGAAAAGTCTGACGTGTTATGCTAAAATATTATAATTAGAGTAAGAATGTCTGCTCGTCTATTTTCCGCAGGAGGAACTGAATGAACGCAACACTTTCTACAAATAAATCCATCGATCAGGTTCCGACGCTGGCGCTGCGCGGGATCACAGTGTTTCCCGGCGCACTGTTTCATTTTGATGTCGGCCGGGAAAAATCCATCCGCGCCATGGAGTATTCCATGGCCAACGGACAGGTCATTTTTCTGGTAACCCAAAGGGATATCGCCAATGATGATCCGGGGCAGGAGGATCTGTACGGATTGGGCACCTATTGCAAGGTGCGGCAGATCCTGCGCACCTCCGATGAAACGGTACGCGTTTTGGTGGAGGGCAAGCATCGCGCGCTGGTGCGCCGCATTTGCGCGGAGGAGCCCATTTTGACTGCCGATATTGAGCTTTTGCCGCAGATGACTGTCGGCCGCATCACTAAGCGGGATGAGGCCGCCATTCGCAGCGCTCAGGAGCTGGTAATGGAATATGCAAGCCTGGAATCCCAGCTGCTGTCGCCTGAGCTGGTCATGCGGATGATGACCATCCGGGATCCGGCTGTTTTGTCGGATTATATTGCACAGAATGTTCAGCTCCATTATGAGCACAAGCAGCAGCTGCTGGAGTGCTTGGAGCCGCGCCGCCGCCTGTCTATGTTGATTCGCCTTTTGCGCGAGGAGCTGGAGATCATGCGGCTGGAACAAGACATCCAGGAAAAAGTCAAGGCACAGATGGACAAGGGACAGCGGGACTATTATCTGCGTGAGCAGCTCAAAGTCATCAACGATGAATTGGGCGAGGGCGAGGATGCCGCGCAGGAGGCCCAGTTCTATCTGGACAAGATTAATGCCAGGCAGTTGCCGAATGAGGTCAAGGAAAAGCTGACAAAGGAAGCCAACCGTCTGGCAAAGATGCAGACCACCTCGCCGGAAAGCGGCGTTTCCCGCACCTATCTGGATATCTGTCTGGAGTTGCCCTGGACGGAAGAACGCAAGGAGAATCAGGATATTCAAAAAGCGCGAGCCATTCTGGATGAGGATCATTACGGTCTGGAAAGGGTCAAGGAGCGCATTTTGGAGTTTTTTGCCGTCAAGAACCTGACCGGTGGCGTGAAGGGGCAGATTCTCTGTCTGGCCGGCCCACCCGGTGTCGGCAAGACCTCAGTGGCCCGCTCCATTGCCCGCTGCATGGGGCGGGATTATGCCCGCCTGAGTCTGGGCGGTGTTCGGGATGAGGCCGAGATCCGCGGCCACCGGAAGACTTATATCGGGTCGATGCCAGGGCGGATCATCACCGCTCTCCGACAGGCCGGCAGCCGAAACTGCCTGATCCTGATGGATGAGATCGACAAGCTGGGCTCCGATTACAAGGGCGATCCGGCCTCTGCGCTGCTGGAGGTGTTTGACACCGAACAGAACGTAGCCTTCCGGGATCATTTCGTGGAACTGCCCTTTGATCTCAGCGATGTTCTGTTCATCACCACCGCCAACGATAAAAATGCCATCCCCGGCCCGCTGCTGGATCGCATGGAGGTCATTGACCTGCCCGGCTATACCGATATCGAAAAGGTGCAGATTGCACGGAAGCATCTGATCCCCAAGCAGCTGAAGAAGCACGGCCTGCGGGCAACGAACTTCCGGTTGGAGGATGACGCGCTGGATATGCTCATCACCTGCTACACCCGGGAGGCCGGTGTCCGCGAAATGGAGCGGGAGATTGCCAAGCTGTGCCGCAAAACCGCCAAATACATGAGCGAGAGCGGAAAGCGCTCGCTGCATTTTACCACGGATAATCTTGCGGATTATCTGGGCACGCCCCGATATCCCCGGGAAAAGCCGCTGGAACAGCCGGAATGCGGCGTTGTTAACGGTCTGGCCTGGACGGCCGCCGGCGGCGAAATGCTGGAGGTGGAGGCCATGGTGCTGGAGGGCTCCGGCAAGCTGGTGCTCACCGGCAATCTGGGTGATGTGATGAAGGAATCCGCACAGGCGGCCATCACCTATCTGCGCAGCCGCGCCGGTGAGTTGGGGCTTCCGTCGGATTTCCACACCAAAAAGGATATTCACATTCATTTTCCCGAGGGTGCCGTTCCAAAGGACGGCCCTTCCGCCGGTATTACTACCGCGACGGCAGTGTTTTCCGCTTTGACGAACCGTCCTGTGCCCAAAACCATTGCCATGACCGGTGAGATCAGTCTCCGGGGCCGGGTGTTGCCCATCGGTGGTCTGCGGGAAAAGACTATGGCGGCTTATCGCAATCGGGTGACCACAGTCCTCCTGCCGGAGGAAAACCGGAAGGATCTCGCCGATCTGGAGCCGCTGGTGCGTGAAAACCTGCAGTTGATCCCGGTCAGCCACATGGATCAGGTGCTGGATGCCGTCTTTTTCCTGAAGCAGACGTCTGCAAATACCGATGCGGAGACAGCAGACAAGGCTATTCTGCCGCAGGTGACGGTGAGCAAGCCCAACCGCGCAACCATCCGCCAGTAGGAGAGGAGCTCATATGGATCTTCGAAAAACTGTCTTCATCAGAAGCGCCGCTTCTGAGCGGGACTTTCCCCGTGACAAAGCCCCAAGAGTTGTTTTTGTGGGGCGCTCCAATGTGGGAAAATCCTCCACCATTAATCAGGTGGTGGGAAAGAAGGGCTTTGCCCGGGTCAGCTCCGTTCCCGGCAAAACGGTATTTGTCAATCTGTTTCGGGTGGAGGATGCCGGCTGGATCGTGGATCTGCCGGGGTACGGGTATTCCAAAACCTCCAAAGCCGAGCGGGAGCGCTATTCCCGTCTGATCGACGCCTATTTTGACGGCGACCGGGAGCATATCGCGCGCATCTATATGATCGTGGATGCCCGGCACAAGCCTACGGCGGACGATGTCACCATGGTGCAGTGGATCCGACATTACGGTTATCCGCTGACAGTGGTGGCCAACAAACTGGACAAGCTGAAAAAGAGCGAGATCGAGCCCAATCTGGCGCTGATCCGGGAAACGCTGCTGCTGGGAGAGCAGGACACGCTCATCCCGTTTTCGGCGGAAAAAGGAACAAATTGTGAGTTTTTGAAAGCAGATATCCAAAACGCAATAGAGGAGAATTGATATGAAAACCTATTACAGCAAGCACTTCACCATCGCAGATAACGGCCATCTGCACATGGACGGCATCGACCTGATCGATGTGGCAAAGCAGTACGGCACGCCTGCGTATGTCATGAGCGAAAGCCAGCTGCGCGAGAACTGCCGTGATTTTACGACTGCAATGAAGCGTAACTTTGGCGAAAACTACAAGGTCGCTTATGCCAGCAAGGCGCTGTGCGCCCGCTTTATCTATCCCATTCTGGCTTCCGAGGGCATCCACGCCGACGTTGTTTCCGGCGGAGAGCTGTACACCGCGCTGAAGGCCGGCTTCAACCCCAAGCATCTGCATTTCCATGGCAACAACAAGACCGTTGCCGAGCTGGAAATGGCCGTTGACTGCGGCATCGGCTCCATCATCATCGATGCCTTTGAGGAGGTGGATCGTCTGGAGGCGATCTGCGCCAAAAAGGGTGTGCATCAGCGTGTCCTGTTCCGCGTCAAACCCGGCGTCCATGCGGATACCCATGAGTTCATCTCCACCGGCCAGAACGACTCCAAGTTCGGCTTCGGCATCGAGGACGGCGAGGCCATGCGGATGTCCAAGTACATTCTGGCGCATGAGCATCTGGACTTCGCCGGTCTGCACTGCCATATTGGCTCTCAGGTCTTCTCCGTGGATGGCTTCGCCCGCGCCGCCAAGATCATGTTCGACTTCTTCTGCAAGGTGGAGCAGGAGCTGAACATCAAGATGGAGGAGCTGATCGTGGGCGGCGGCTTTGGTGTCAAGTATATGCCTGAGGACGAGCCCGGCACCTTTGGTGAAAAGATTGATGCCATGGGCGAGGTTCTGCGCGCAGAGGCCGCCAAGGCCGGCCGCGAGGTGCCCGAGATCGTCATCGAGCCCGGCCGTTCCATGGTGTGCGCCGCCGGTTGCACGCTGTATACCGTGGGCTCTGTTCGGGATATCAAGGACGCCCGCAGCTATGTTTCCGTGGACGGCGGTCTGCCCGACAACCCCCGCTTCACCCTGTATCAGGCCCAGTATGATGCCGTCGTGGCTAATCGTGCTGACGCTCCCCGTGACAAGAAGCAGACCATCGCCGGCCGCTGCTGCGAATCCGGTGACCTGGTGGCCCGCGACCTGACCTTCCAGACCGCCAAGGCAGAGGACATCCTGTGCGTGTTCGCCACCGGCGCTTACAACTTCTCCATGGCATCCAATTACAATCGCGTCCCCCGCGCGCCCATCGTGCTGGTGAAAGAAGACGGAACGACCCAGGAGGTCGTCCGCCGCGAGACCTATGAGGACCTGATCCGCAACGATATCGTCTAATCGTATCATTACGCCGGAGGATGTGCAAAAATTGCACATCCTCCGGGAATTCTAAAGGAGGGTGCAGATGAAGGAGGTCACATTCCATCTGGAGGTCTTTGACGGGCCGTTGGATTTGTTGCTGCATCTGCTCTCGAAAAACAAGGTGGAGATCAAGGATATCCCTATTGCCACCATTCTGGAGCAATACCTGGAATATATCCGCCAGATGCAGGAATTCGACCTGGAGGTGGCCTCTGAGTTCATCACCATGGCGGCGCAGCTGATGTATATCAAGTCCAAGATGCTGCTGCCCGTTTATGAGGAGAAGTCACAGGAGGATCCCAGGGCATCGCTGGTGGAGGCACTGCTGGAATATCAACGCATCAAGGAGGCTGGCAGCGCGCTCAGTCTGCGGGCGCAGATCGGTCGGGATCTTTTTGTAAAAGGACAGGAGCCGCAGGAGAAGGAGGCTGTCCTGTTCAACGGCAGCTATTCCTATGAGGTGCTCACCCGGGCGCTGGAGGATATCCTGACCAGGGCGCAGCGCAAGCTTCCGCCGCCGGTGACCGCCTTTCATGGCATTGTCGGGCGGGAGACCGTTCCCGTGGAGGAAAAGCTTCAGGAGATCATCCGGCGATTCGTTCAGGCACCGACCCTGCTTTTTTCGGAGCTGGTGCTTTCGGCGAAGAGCCGTTCCGAGCTGGTAGCGGTTTTTCTGGCAGTTTTGGAGCTATCCAAGGCCCATAAGGTCATGATCGAGGAAGATGAAGCAGGGGAGTGCACCCTGCGACTGGCAACAAAGGAGGAGCAGGCGCTTTTCGCGCCGCAGGCAGAAGATGATCGAGAAAACCACCGTGCTGAGTGAGCTGGAATGCGCATTGGAGGCTGTATTGTTCGCCGCCGGAGACTCCGTTGGCGAAGCAAAGCTGTGTGCTGTTTTGCAGACCGATAAGCAGACCCTGCGGACGGCGGCGCAGAGCCTGTCCGATTATTATGATTTTAACCGGCGCGGGCTCAAACTGCTGCGGCTGGATGACCGCTATCAGCTGGCATCCCGTGCGGATTATGCCCCCATGGTGCGCAGTGCGCTGGAAGCACGCAAGCCCCAAAGCCTGACACCGGCTGCGCTGGAGGTACTGGCCATTGTGGCATATAAGCAGCCCGTGACCAAGACCTATATCGAGCAGGTGCGCGGTGTTGACAGCAGCTATACGCTGAGCAGCCTGACGGAAAAAGGGCTTGTGCGCGACTGCGGCAGGCTGGATGTGCCGGGACGGCCGATCCTGTATCAGACGACCGAGCTGTTTTTGCGGTCTTTTGGCTTGAGCTCCGTCAGTCAGCTGCCTTCTCTGGATTCGTTTGATCAGCAGGATCCGCAGCAGATCACCTTTAGCGAGCTGGAGACTGCGCCTGACGGCTCAGACAACGGAAAGGAGGCCGAAGTTGCTGGTAATTGTTAGCCGTACACTTTTGGGCGTTCTGCTGTTTTTGCTTTTTCTTTTGCTGCTGCCCATGCATACACGGCTGCGTTTTGATGGAAAGCTACAGGTGTGGTGCGGGCTGGGGCCGGTGTCTTTTCGCCTGTTTCCGTCGAAAAAGCCGACAAAACCGAAAAAAGAGAAAGCAAAAGCGGCAGGCGCCTCCCAGCAATCGACGGAGGAGTCGCGGCGTGGGTTCGATTTGATGCAGATCCTCGAGTATGTCCGTCTGGGTGCGGAGGCTTTTGGTGTGCTGCGTCGGCGGCTGGTGATCCGGCAGCTGACCCTTCGGCTGCGCATCAGCAGCGAGGATGCGGCACAAACTGCACTGCTGTACGGCCGGACGGCGGCGGCGATATCTGCTCTGTATCCGGTGCTGGAACGCAATTTTCGGCTGCGAAAGACCGCTCTGTCCGTAGACGCTGATTTCGAGCAAAGCACCTCGCAAATCTTTGCAGAGTCGGTGATCGCGGCCTGTCCGCTGCGTTTGCTGATGGCGGCCGCAGTGCTGTTGTTCCGGTTTTTGAAGCTTCGAAAGAAACAAACATTACCACAAAATGAGAAAGGCGGCGAACTTTATGAGCAGCATCAATGAAGCGATGAATCTGACCATGGAAAAGCTTCGGGAAATGGTGGACGTGAACACCGTTGTGGGCAAGCCCATTACCACGCCGGATGGTACGACCCTGATTCCGGTTTCCAAGGTGACCTTCGGCTTTGCCTCGGGCGGGACCGACGGAAGTAACATTCGTTTTGGCGCAGGCAGCGGTGCGGGTGTTACCATCACGCCGCAGGCGTTCGTGGTCATTTGCCAGGGAAATGTTCGAATGCTGTATGTGGATCCCCCGGCAAATTCCACGCTGGACAAGGCTGTGGACATGATACCTGGCATCCTGGATAAATTCAAGAAGGAAAAGAAGGAAGACCAGCCGGTCTATTAAAGCCTGCATACTTTTTTGCCTGCCTGTATAAGGTAATACCGGGCAGGTGATGGTTTTTGTTGAAGAAATTACTGGCGGTTTCCATCGTTGTGAGCCAGATGCTCCTTCCGGTTCACGCCGAGGAAGCACCGAACGTTGCGGCGGCGAGCGCGGTTTTGTATGATCCGTTGACCGGCCAATGCCTGTATGCAAAAGACGAGAATCTCATTGCCGGGATGGCCAGTACCACGAAGATCATGACGGCATTGGTGGCGCTGGAGCAATATGATCCGGCACAGGAAGTCGCGATCCGCGTGGAGTGGACCGGCATCGAAGGCTCATCCATGTATTTGCGGGCCGGTGAATGTATCACCGTAGAGGCGCTGCTGTACGGGCTGCTGCTGGCCAGTGGGAATGACGCCGCAGCTGCATTGGCGGGGCTGGATGAAAACGGCATGGACGGCTTTATAAGCAAAATGAATGCAAAGGCAGCGGCGCTTGGACTTCATAACACGCATTTTGATAATCCCAGCGGTCTTGACGGGGAAACCCATCACACCACTGCGTTGGAGCTGGCACAGCTCACGGCATATGCCCTGGAGCAGCCAAAGCTGGCAGCTATCGTTTCCACGCAGCGGGCAGAGGTGGCGGGGCGCGTGTTGAACAACCACAACCGCTTGCTGGCCGATGAAGGCGTTATCGGCGTGAAGACCGGATACACAATGGCCTGTGGCCGCTGCTTGGTCACGGCGATGGAGCGGCAGGGCAGACGACTGATCTGTGTGACATTGAACGATCCCGATGATTGGTCGGATCACCGGGCGCTGTATGAATACGGCTTTGGTACCTTTCGACAGCTGGATCTGATAGGTGCCGGGTACTGTGGCAGCGTTCCGCTGGTTTCCAGCGAGAGGCAAGCTTCCCGGCTTTACATCAATGAGTCCTTCAGCCTTTTCATGCGGGAGGAAGACCTTTCGCAGCTAAAGATTCAGCTGATAGGGCCGCGTTTTCTTTACGGCACAGTCTGCGCCGGGCAGTATTACGGTCGCCTGCGGCTTCGACTCGGGGATACTGTTCTGTTTGAAACACCGGTGTATCTGGCGGTCAATTCCGCAGAAGCAGCGCCGTCACATAGCCTTTTGAAAAAACTTGTTGATCTGATTAGGTGATATCCATGAAAGAGAGACTGCAAAAAATTCTTTCCACGGCCGGCGTTTGTTCCAGACGCGCCTCGGAAAGGCTGATCGTTGCAGGACGTGTAAAGGTGAATGGCGTTACAGCAACTTTGGGGGATAGTGCCGATCCGCAGCGGGATGATATCTTACTGGATAACCGCCCACTGCTGAAAAAGCAGCCCCGCCCCATCTATATCATGCTCAACAAGCCGCGGGGCTATGTAACGACACTGTCTGACGAAGTCGGCAGACGAACTGTTGCTGATCTGTTAACCGAACTTCCTGAGCGCGTCTATCCTGTCGGTCGGCTGGATATGCATTCCGAGGGTCTGCTTTTGCTGACTAACGACGGAGAGCTGGCCCATCATCTGACCCATCCCTCTCACGAGGTATATAAGGAGTATCTGGTCAAGCTTTCGCCGGACGAGGACGGCTTGTCGTCACCGGAAACGCTGCTTTCCGGCACGATCGAGCTGGATGGTCAGCGGCTGTTGCCGGCAAAATGCCGCCTGCTGCGCAAGACGGAGGGTGGCTATATCATGACCATCGCCATCCGGCAGGGGAAAAATCGTCAGATCCGACGAATGTGCGCCAAGTGCGGCTATACGGTCAATTCCCTCAAACGCGTGGCCGAGGGAGAGCTGAAGCTGGGTAATTTGCCCAGCGGGAAATGGCGATATCTTTCTGAAAGCGAGATCCGATATTTGAAGACACTGTAATTACAGAAACGGAAAGCGGGGGAAGATCCCATGAAAAGACTGAATGAAGCAATCGCCGAAAAGGGGAACGGCTTTACAAAGGGACAGCACCTTTTGGCACGATTTGTGACGGAACACTGCGAGAAGGCTGCCTTTATGAGCTCGTTTGATTTGGCGGCCGTCACCGGTGTCAGTCAGTCTACGGTCATCCGGTTTGCTGCCGCTTTGGGCTATCAGGGCTACGGGGATTTCCAGAATGCACTTCAGTTGGAGCTGAAGTATCGTCTGACCACGCTGGAACGATTTGAGCTGGCAGGGGAGAACAGCTCCGATGACACGGAACTGCTGAGCAAGATTGCCATGCACGATACGATGAACATCAAAAAGCTCCTGAGCTTGAATCCATTGGATGCCCTGCAGAACCTTTGCACACGGCTGATGCTGTCCGGCAAGGTCTATTTGTACGGGCAGAGCTTTGCCGCCAGCGGTGCGATCTACCTGGCATCCTATTTGCGGATCCTGCTTCCAAACGTTTGTTGTCTGAACCAGCTGGGCATGGATCTGATCAGCGCTGCTTCCGGCATGGATGCCGGAGATCTGCTGCTGTGCATTGGCTTCCCCGCACATCAGCATGGGACGCTGGAGCTGCTGCGCTTCGCCCGCGAACGGCAGGTCTGCACGGCGACCATCAGCGAAAGCCACGAGTCGCCGCTGGCAGAGGACGCCGACATCAGCCTGATCGCCGAGTGCTGCGATTTCGAGCTGGGCGGCAGCCTTGCGCCGTTGATTTCGCTGTGCGGCATGCTGGTTTCGCTGCTGTCCAGGGCGGATGACAAGGCACAACGCAGACTGGATGCCTTTGCCACAGCCGCGCAGTATCAGCCTTAAGGAGTTTTTTTCATGAAGATTGTAGTGGTCGGTGGCGGCGCCGCCGGCATGATGGCAGCCTGCACTGCCGCGGAACAAGGCGCGGAGGTCATACTGATTGAGCGAAACAGCCAGCTGGGGATAAAGATCAACATCACCGGCAAGGGACGCTGCAATGTGACCAACGACAGCGAGCCGGAGGCTCTGATCCGCAATACATTGACCAACGGGCGCTTTTTGTACAGCGCCTTTTCAGCCTTATCCGCCCAGGACACCATGGCTTTTTTCGAGCGACTGGGTGTCCCGCTGAAAGTGGAACGTGGCAAGCGGGTCTTTCCCGTTTCCGACCGGGCACGGGATATCTCCGGTGCACTGCGGACGCGGCTGCACCGCCTGGGCGTGCAGGTTTTGCAGCACAGGGTAAAGAACCTTTGGACGGAAAATGACCGTGTCCGCGGCGTGTTTCTTCCGGATGGAACGACGCTGTCTGCCGATCGGGTCATTGTGGCAACCGGAGGCCGCTCCTATCCCCGGACAGGCTCCGAGGGTGACGGCTACCGCATGGCACAGGCCGTGGGACACACCGTCTCGCCGTTGCGTCCTTCGCTGGTTCCGCTTTTGACCGAAGAGGTCTGGGTGGCGCAGCTGGAGGGCCTTTCCCTGAAAAACATCCGGTTGACCGTCAGTAAGGATGGAAAGCGGATCTTCCAGGATTTTGGTGAGATGCTTTTTACGAACAAGGGGATCTCGGGCCCGCTGGTGCTCAGCGCTTCAGCCAATCTCAACGGGAAAAAACACTCCTATCCGTATCAGGCGGAGATCGATCTCAAGCCGGCACTGGACGAGGATACGCTGGACAAGCGCCTGCTGCGGGATTTCGAAGACAACATCAACCGGGATTTCTCCAACGCACTGTCGCATTTACTGCCTGCGAAGCTGATCCCGGTCGTGATCCGTCTGTGCGGCATCCCGGGACAGCAAAAGGTTCACACCATCACCCGCGCGCAGCGGGAGGGATTGTGTCGACTGCTGAAGGCCCTTCCGCTGACCGTCACTGCCGTCGGCAGCTGGGAGGATGCCGTGGTCACCGCCGGCGGGGTGGCAGTAAAGGAGATCGATCCCCGGACGATGCAGTCCAAGCTGGTGCATGGGCTGTATTTTGCCGGTGAGGTGCTGGATGTGGACGCCTATACCGGCGGCTTTAATTTGCAGATCGCCTGGTCTACCGGCTTTTGCGCCGGACGGTCTGCGGCAGAGGGAGAAGAAACGAATGCCTGTTTATAATATCGCGATTGACGGCCCTTCCGGTGCAGGGAAAAGCACCATCGCCCGCCGCCTGGCAAAGGAACTGGGCTTTATGTACATCGATACCGGCGCCATGTACCGGGCCATCGGGCTTTATGCCGCGGAGCAGGGGCTTGCCATCGGCGATACGGCTGCGGTCATCGGGCTTTTGCCGCAGGTCCGGCTGGAGCTGTGCTTTGTGGATGGCACACAGCATATCCTGCTGAACGGGCGGGATGTGTCCGACCTGATCCGCACGGAGCAGGCATCGGCCTGGGCCAGCGCCGTCTCCGCCATACCGGAGGTCCGTCTGTTTCTGCTGGAATTTCAGCAGAGCTTTGCCAAAAACAACAGCATTCTGATGGACGGACGAGACATCGGAACCGTTGTCCTGCCCAATGCCGACCTGAAGATTTTCCTGACCGCCGACATCGAAGCGCGGGCCAGACGCCGCTATCTGGAGCAGCGGGAGAAGGGCGAAGCCGTCTCGCTGGAACAGATCGTGGAGGGAATGCGGCAGCGGGACAAGCAGGATTCCGCCCGCGCGGCAGCACCGCTACGTATGGCGAAGGATGCCGTCCTGGTGGACACCACGGTTCTGGATCTGGAGCAGTCCGTGGCCCGCATCCGTGCCATCGTAAAGGAGAAATTGGGTGTTTAAGCTTGTTTACTGGTTGATTTATTGCGCCACCTATCCATTTTATCGCTATCGCTTTGTGGGGCAGAAGCACATTCCGGAGGGGCCGTGCATCCTGTGCGCCAATCACACGACAAACAGTGATGTGATCTTTCTTGCGCTGGCCAATGGGCCTCAGTGGGATTTTGGCGTCATCGGTAAGGAAGAGCTGTTTCGCTTCAAGCCTCTGGGCGCACTGTTCAGATGGCTGGGCGGCTTCCCCGTGAAGCGCTCCGCCAGCGATATGCACGCTGTCAAGGCCTGTCTTTCCATCCTGCGCTCCGGGAAAAAGCTGCTGATCTTTCCGCAGGGCACGCGGGTCAAGTCGGGCATGGCGGTGAAGCCTAAGCCCGGTGCGGTGCTGTTTTCCGTGCGCTGTGGCGTGCCGCTGGTGCCGGTCTACATCCCGGAGGGGCGCAAAGCTTTCAGAAGAAATACTGTCATAATCGGGCCCGCCTATCAGCCGGAGGCTGTCGGCAAGCCGGATCAGCAGCAATATCAGCTGTGGACCGGAGAACTGATGGAGCGCATTATGACGCTAAAGGAGCAGAGCCGATGATCACCCTTGCAAAACACGCCGGCTTCTGCTTTGGCGTTCGTCGCGCCGTACAGATGGCTGAAGAAAATGCTGCACCCGATCGTCCGCTTTATGCAGCGGGGTCTCTGATCCACAACCGTCATGTGACGGATGAGCTGCGACAGAAAGGCGTTATTACCATGGAGGATCCGCTCATGATCCCCGCCGGTGCCCGTGTGATCCTACGGGCTCATGGAATCCCTAAGCAGGATATTGAAACGCTTCAGCAAAAGGGCTGTGACATTCTGGATGCCACCTGTCCCTTTGTGGCCCGAATTCACCGGATCGTGGAGCAGGAAAGCAGGGAAGGCCGGGCGATCCTGATCCTTGGAAAGCGCGGTCACCCAGAGGTCGTTGGGATCGCATCCCGTTGCACGACGTCCTTGATCGCGGAGCATGAGGAAGATCTGAACAAAATTCTTAAGATTTGGGCCGATCGGCGGATTTCTGTGGTCTGTCAGACAACTTTTCAAAAAGAAATTTGTGTAAAGTTTGTAAATCTCATAAAAAACACTTGTAATTCACCCCGGATATTTGATACAATATGTAATGCTACGGACTTGCGCCAGTCAGAAGCGCAGGACCTGGCTTTGCGATCCGATTTTGCGGTTGTCATCGGTGACCCTTCCAGCAGCAATTCCCAAAGCCTTTATCGGCTGTGCTCCACCTACTGTCCGTGCGTCCAGTTTATTCAGGACGCAAGTGAGCTGGATCTGTCTGGATTGTCGCACTCGACCCACGCGTTTGTCACCGCCGGCGCTTCAACACCGGATCGAATAATTGAGGAGGTATATAGGAACATGACTGACGAAATCAAAACCACCAGCGCGGAGAGCTTCGAGGAATTACTGGAGCAGTCTCTGAAAACTTTACATACAGGAGAAAAGGTGACTGGCGTCGTTACCGCTATCAACGCTACGGATATTACCGTTGATCTGGGCGTTAAGCAGGCTGGATATATTCCCACCACGGAACTGTCTGACGATCCCAATTATGTGGTCGCCGACAACATCCATGTGGGCGATGAGGTGGAAGCCTTTGTTGTCCGCGTGAACGATGTGGAGGGTGTCGTGATGCTGTCCAAGAAGCGTCTGGATGCCGTGAAGAACTGGGAAGTCTTGGAGGCCGCCGTTGAGAGCAAGGAGGCCATGGAGGGCGTGATCGTGGATCAGAACAAGGGCGGTGTCGTCGCTCTGGTCAAGGGCATCCGCGTGTTCATCCCCGCCAGCCAGACCGGTCTGCCCCGCGATGCTTCCTTCGATGGTATGATGAAGACCACCCAGAAGCTGCGCATCACCGAGGTCAACAGCCAGCGCCATCGCGTGGTCGGCTCCATCAAGGCTCTGCAGAACGAGGCACGCAAGGAGGCTCAGGCCAAGATCTGGGAGACCATCGAGGTCGGCACTGTTTATCAGGGCGTTGTGAAGTCCTTCACTTCCTACGGCGCATTCGTGGATATCGGCGGCGTGGACGGCATGGTTCACATCTCCGAGCTGTCCTGGGGCCGTGTGAAGCATCCCTCTGATGTTCTGGCCATCGGCCTGGCCGTCGAGGTCTATGTCATCGCCTTGGATGCGGAAAAGAAGAAGATCTCGCTGGGATACCGCAAGGCTGAAGATAATCCCTGGAACAAGTTCCTCAGCACTTATACCGTTAACGATGTGGCCAATGTCAAGGTCGTAAAGTTCATGCCCTTCGGTGCCTTTGCTGAGGTTCTGCCCGGCGTGGATGGCTTGATCCACATTTCTCAGATCGCTGACCATCGCATCGGCAAGCCCGACGAGGCGCTGCAGATCGGCCAGACGGTGGACGCCAAGATCATCGGCATCGATGAAGACAAG
>CAZDUQ010000011.1:0-1771 GCA_964508665.1 uncultured Oscillospiraceae bacterium
TGACAGCAAAACCGCCGACATAGTAATAGGTGTTCGTGTAATACCCCTTTGGTGGAGGTGAGGGGAATCGAACCCCTGTCCGAAAACCCATCCACAGGTCCTTCTCCGAGCGCAGACGGTTCTTTCCGTTCCCTCGGGCTGACGGCAGCCGTCAGTCTTCAGCCCTTGGTAGCTTCATGATGCATGGTGCGGGCAAAGCTTACCGCACGCACGGACGCCACTGATCGACGCCTTTATCCGGGCCGTGGCCCTCCCGGTAAAGACGGCCGCCTTTAGTTAGGCAGCGTAAGACAGCTTAGAGTTGTCGTTTGTTTTAAGGTTTGCCCATTTTATAGAGGCCGGGCGCCTCTGCTCGCTAAACCGGCTTCAAGATCCCCGTCGAAACCTTTACACCCCCATATTATTTACTGCGTTCCCGCAGGGCGCGGCTCATCTCCCGATCGGCATCTCGCCGGGCGGCATCGTCCCGCTTGTCATGCAGCTTTTTGCCCTTGCACAGGCCCAGCTCCAGCTTGACCCGGCTGCCCTTGAAATACAGCGACAGCGGAATCAGACTGTAACCCTCCCGCTTTACATAGCCAAACAGCTTCATGATCTCCCGCTTGTGCATCAGCAGCTTGCGCTGCCGCAGCGGATCGCGGTTGAAGATGTTTCCCTGCTCATAGGGCGAAATGTGCATCCCCACTACAAAGATCTCGCCATCCTTGATGGCGCAGTAGCTGTCCTTCAGGTTGACCGCCCCGGCCCGCAGGCTTTTGACCTCGGTTCCGGCCAGCGCCAGGCCGCATTCATAGGTCTCCTCCACGAAATAGTCGTGCCGGGCCTTGCGGTTCAGAGAAATGATCTTCCCGTCGGTCTTCTTTTTTTCGGCCATACCGGCACTCCTTTCCGTCTGGGATGGTTCTATTGTATGCCAAAACCTGCCGTCCGTCAAGTTACATCTGTGTGACATCGGGCCGGGCCGGGCCAATCAGCCCCGCTTCCGCAGCAGGATATACGCCCGGCGGCGGGCTTCCTCCAGCTGGGCGGCGATGGCCCGCTCCACGGCGCGGCAGTTTTCCCGCAGCGTCAGCCATTCCTCCAGACACAGGCCGCTTTCGTGGATCTGCTCGGCATACGTCCGCCCCACATAGCGATAATGCCAGGGCTCATAGATGATGCCGGTGAGGTCGCTCTTGTCGGTGGGATAGCGGAGGATGAAGCCGTATTCCCAGCTGTGCTCCATGAGCCACTGCTGGGCGGGGGTCTCCGCCTGCTTTTCGTCCAGCACCTGATAGGAGGCGTCCACCAGATCCACCGCCCACCCCAGCTGATGCTCCGAGGTGCCGGGGACGGCCACGATGGTGGCGGCGGTTTTGCGGGCCTCAGCATCGCTGTAGCCGTAGCTTTTCCACTGGCGCACTTTGTTTTCATACAGCTGCTTCTGGGTGGCCTGGGTGCGGTAGGAGGAGCGGACGATGGGCTTCAGCCCCGCCGCCCGACAGGCCGCCAGCATGGCCATCAGGTCCTCGCAGCAGCGCCTGTCCACCTGATGTCCGCTGCCGATGCTCACCAGCTCCACCTGCCAGTTTTCCGGGATGGTGTTCCAGGGGTTCACCAGCGTCAGCAGGGGATCGTCCTCCGCCGCCCGGATGGGCAGGGCCAGGCTGAAAACCAGCGTCAGCGCAAGAAGTCCTGTCAAAAATCGTTTCATGCTTCACCTTCTTCGCTGCCCATTATACTACAAACATAAGAAAAAAGCACACGAATCGTGTGCTTTTTCCAAAAAGTT
>CAZDUQ010000011.1:1871-13130 GCA_964508665.1 uncultured Oscillospiraceae bacterium
AAAAAAGCCGGGGAGCCTGAAAAGGCTCCCCGGGCAGGACGAAAATGGGATCGCTTACTGGAGCAGCAGCAACGAGAATACCAGGGTGAACAGAGCCACCGTTTCGATAATACCTACCACGATGAAGTAGTTTGCCGTGCCCTTGCCGGTCTCGCCCAGCGCGTCGGCGGAGGCGGCAGCCACCTTGCCCTGGAAATAGGCGGACAGGCCGATGACCAGACCGGAAAACAGGCCGACGAACAGCGCCAGAGAGGGGGATGCACCGGCGTCCAGCGCATTGCGGATGAAGTTGGTCAGCAGGAAGCCATAGATGGTCTGGGTCAGGGGAGCGCCGGAGAAGGCCACCATAATAAAGGGGGCGGGCTTGCCGTTGGCATAGCACTTTTTCCAGGCGCCTACGGCAGACTGTGCCGCGATGCCGGCACCAAAAGCGGAACCCATTGCAGACAGACCCAAAGCGCAGGCCAGGCCGATATATTCGATATTCATAATCATTCTCCTTTTATTTTTGTGTTTATTTTTTCAGTTTATCAAGGGTTTTGAAAGGGGCATAGGCGATGCCGGTCCATTCCATGCCCAGCTGACCGGAAAACTCCAGCAGATTCAGGCGCACGCCGTGGACCACCACCGACAGCAGGCCCATCACGATGTTCAGTGCATGACCGATGATCATGATCAGTGCTCCCGCAACCACCATCGGGCCCTCGAAGCCCATGGCCATACTGTTGAAGCTCTGGGCAATGGCAAGGGATGCCATGCCGACGGCAAACAGGCGGATATAGCTCATGATGTTGCCAAAGGCGGAAATGGTGTTGAGGAAGGTGGTAAAGGCATCGGCCAGGCCGGCCTTCAGTCCCTGCACAAAGGTCTTGTCCGGGGACATACCGCCGAACAGCACCACCAGCAAAAAGCCCAGCACCACCACGGCCGCCACCGGCACCAGCGCTACCTGCTGCCCGATGACCAGATACAGCACCACAAAATACAGCGCGCAGATGGCCAGCAGCCAGCCCAGATCGGCCACCAGACTCAGATCCTTGTCCCTGAGCTTTTTGCGGATATTGATGATACAGGCCAGCGACAGCTGGATCGTGCCCAGAATAAAGCAGAACTGCATGACGGTATTCTGCTGCTGGGTGGTAGTGACATTGAAGTATTCGGGATAGTTGGCAAACGCGGGGATCACCAACCGTTTCAGCAGCGGGATGTGCATGGCTTCCTCCAGTCCGAACCAGGTGCCGGTGACGGCGCCCCAGACGATGGTCCCCAACGACAGCACCCACAGCAGTTGAACGGCATCGCTGAGGGGTTTTTTGTCCTTTTTGGCCTTCACCGTCATGGCGGCCGCTCCCAGCAGGAACAGGCAGCCGTAACCGGCGTCGCCCAGGATCATGGCGCAAAACAGGGTAAAGAAGCCCAGAAACCAGAATGAGGTGTCGTATTCCCGATAGCCCGGCACCGTTCCCAGAATATCAAACACCGGGGCAATGATCCGGGTGAGACGGTTGTACTTCACCTTGGTGGGCACCTGTTCATCCTCGTCAGAAGGATCATCCATGGCCCACGCCCAGCCGTTTTGGGCAGCAGCCGCGCGGAAGCGCTGCTCTTCGGCGGCGGGGATGTAGCCGGAAAGCCACACCAGTCCGCTTTCGCTGCCGGAGGTGTTGCTGACGGAGGAATATTCCATCGCATTCTGCGTTTCCAGCAGCCGGACGCGGAAATCTGGCAGATGAACGGCTGCCGCCTTCAGCTGGAGATCGCAATCGCTCATACGCTGACGACACAGTGCCAGCTCTTCCTCATATTCTGACAGGCTTTTTTCCGGCAGAGCAAAGACATTGGCGGCCAGACTGTCCGGCAGTGCGCCGAGAATCGCCACCGCCGGTTGCTTTCCGCCGCAGGCCACCCGCAAAAAGCGGATCTCCGGGTCATTTTGCAGCGCGGACAGGGTCTTTTTATCCACTCTGCACAGGTGGAGCTCCACACCGTGCCGCCGCAGTTCCAGCAGTTCTGTGGGAGAAAAGCTGCCCCATTCGCTCAGCGCTGCACAGGAGGCTGACAGCGCCGCAATGCGGGGCTCCAGCTGTTTTTTCTCCTCCAGACAGCCTGTGACCCGCAACAGCAGCTCCTCAAAATCCCGGTCGGACAGCGGCCCGGTCTCTACCGGTTTGCCCGCCTGTTCTTCCAGCACGGTGATCAGACGGGAAAGCTGAGAAAATCGCTGCGCACAGGATTCGTCCGGCGCAGCCTTTTCGGCAAAGTGGACGATGCCCAACTCCCGCAGGGCATCCAGCAGCCCGGTCTTTTGCCGATCTGGGGCAACGATGTGTACGACCTTCATTTTTTCGATCATCGTCCCGCCTCCTGAAGCTTCTTTTTCGCGATCTTTCCCCGTACAACAGCCGAGGTCTGCTGGTCACCCAGATAGATCCCGATGACCCGGATGTTTTCCTTTGTTTCGGGGATCTTTACTTTTTCAAACAGATTGACCCGCTGAGCGGTGGCGCGGAGCTCCTGCTCCAGCAGCTCCGCCTGACGACGCAGTGTTCTGGCCATGGCATCCAACCGGGCGATCTCCCGCAGACGGGTCACGGCGGTATCTACCCACAGGGGATAGTCGGCCACATCATAGGAGATCTCGTCAAAGGTCAGCTCTTCAAACACGGGAGCGGTAACACCGGCCACATTTTCCTCCCGACAGATCACCCGCAGGGGCTTTACCAGCCTGTCCAGCTGCATTTCCCGGGGAAATGTGCCGTTTTCCGCAAAAACTGCCACCCAGTCGTCCAGATCTTCGATCACCGCAAGGCGCTGGGCTTCGGTCTGTTCCAGTTTGGCCGCCACCTGCATCATCACCGATTGCAGCTGCTGTTTTTTCAGCTGCAGGGTGGGCAGATAGCGCTGGAACTGTTTCAGCCGGTCTTTTTGCACCTTGAGCTCGTTTTTTGTCAGTTTGACAGCCATAGGCTCAGCCCTCGGTGTTCATTCCGGGCCAGCGCTCCTGGATCAGGCTGGTTTTCAGGCCGGTCTCATTGGGCTCAAAGCACGCCGCCAGGATGGCCCAGCCCTCGTCCAGTGCATCTTCCAGCGGGATGTTCACACGCAGATCCATCAGTCGAGTCTCAAACAGGTGACCGTATTTCAGCAGTTTTTCGTCCCATTCGGTCATCAAAAAGCCCATGGATTTCTTTTCCAGACTTTCTTTATAGGCACTGTACAGGCGGATCATGCCGTCCATCAGGGCGCGGTGATCGCTTCTGGTTTTGTCGTTGACATTCTGCTTCAGACGGGACAGCGAGCCGAAGGGCTCGATATGTCCGTTTTTCAGATAATACTGACCTTCGGTGATATAGCCGGTATTGTCGGGAACGGGATGGGTCACATCGTCGCCGGGCATGGTGGTAACGCCCAGAATGGTGATGGAACCGGCCCCTTCAAAGTCCACCGCTTTTTCATAGCGGGAGGCCAGACAGCTGTAAAGGTCACCGGGATAGCCGCGGTTGGAGGGCACCTGCTCCATGGTGATGGCCATTTCCTTCTGTGCATCGGCAAAGTTGGTCATATCGGTGAGCAGTACCAGCACACGCTTGCCCGCCAGAGCGAACTGCTCAGCAACGGCCAGGGACAGATCTGGCACCAGGGTGCATTCCACGATGGGGTCGGCTGCGGTGTGCACAAACATCACCGTGCGGCCCATGGCGCCGCTCTTTTCCAGCGTGTCGCGGAAGAACAGGTAATCGTCATATTTCAGGCCCATGCCGCCCAGCACGATCACATCTACCTCTGCCTGCATGGCGATGCGGGCCAGCAACTGGTTGTAGGGCTCGCCGGACACCGAAAAGATGGGCAGCTTCTGGCTTTCCACCAGCGTATTGAACATGTCGATCATGGGGATGCCGGTGCGGATCATGGTCTTGGGAACGATACGGCGGGAGGGGTTCACCGAAGGGCCGCCGATGGGGATCTGGTTTTCGGTCAGGGCAGGGCCGTTATCCCGGGGAACACCGGCACCGTTGAACACTCGACCCAGCAGGTCATCGGTAAAGGAGACCATCATGGGACGGCCCAGAAACCGGACGCTGTCGGTGGTGCTGACGCCCTGTGTTCCGGCAAATACCTGAAGGGAGACCAGGTCGCCGTCGAGCTTGATAACATTGGCATAGCTGTCGCCCACCAGCGCCAGGTCGCCGTTTCGCACGCCCTGCGCCCGGACGGTGACCACGTTGCCTACGATGGATTCGATCTTGGTATATACTTTCTGCATACGAACTCCTCCTTAGCCCAGGACTTTGCTCTGGTAAACGGCTTTCAGACGTTCTTCCTGCGCCGCGAACTCCGGCGTTTCGAAGATGGTGTTGTGCCAGTCCAGGAATTCCTGCCGCACCTGGTTGAAAAAGGCGCGGATCTCTTTTTTGTCATGCAGCGCATACTCTGCCGTCAGCACATCATAGAGCACGGCAAACTCATGTGCCTGCCGCCGGGGCTCGCAGGCGGCGTCGATGGGGTCAAAGGAGTTCTGCTGGAGGTAAACGGCGTCCAGCAGCTCGCCTTTCTGATAAACGATATAATCGCCTGAGGAGGTGCCTTCTTCACCGATGACCTTCATCATCTGGTTGATGGCATTGCTGCGCTTCAGGATGTCTCTGGCGTGTTCCACCTTGTCCATGTTCACGATGCCCTGATATTTGGACCAGGAATCGATGGGGTGGATGGCCGGGTACTTACGGGCATCGGAGCGCTCTCTCGACAGCCCGTGGAAGGCGCCCACCACCTTCAGGGTGGCCTGGGTCACCGGCTCTTCGAAGTTGCCGCCGGCGGGAGAGACTGTGCCGCCGATGGTGACCGAGGCGATGCGGCCATCCCGCAGACGGACTTTACCGGCTCGCTCATAAAACGCGGCGATGACCGATTCCAGATAGGCGGGGAAGGCTTCTTCGCCGGGGATCTCTTCCAGACGGCCGCTCATTTCACGCATGGCCTGGGCCCACCGGCTGGTGGAGTCGGCCAGCAGCAGCACATGAAGGCCCATCTGGCGATAATATTCCGCCATAGTCACGGCGGTATAGACCGAGGCTTCCCGGGCGGCTACCGGCATGGAGGAGGTGTTGCAGACGATGATGGTGCGCTCCATCAGGGAACGTCCGGTGCGGGGATCGGTCAGCTCGGGGAACTCTTTCAGCACCTCTACCACCTCGCCGGCGCGTTCTCCGCAGGCTGCCACGATGACGATGTCCACATCGGCGTTTTTGGCCTCCATGTGCTGGAGCACCGTCTTGCCCGCGCCGAAGGGACCGGGTACGCAGAAGGTGCCGCCCTTGGCCACCGGAAGGAAGGTATCGATGCAGCGGATCTTGGTCACCAGCGTCTCATCGGGCCGCAACCGCTCTTCATAGCAGCGGATGGGCATTTTGACCGGCCAGGAAAAGACCATGCTCAGTTCCTTTTCTTCGCCCTTGCCGTTCTCCAGCACGGCCACCGTATCCCTGACGGGATAAACGCCCTTTTCGCGGATGGATTTCACCCGCCAGCCCTCGTCTTTCAGACCAAAGGGCACCATGATCTGATGGCAGAACAACCCCTCGGGAACCGAGCCCACCGGATCGCCGGCCTGCACCGGGTCGCCCGGTTTTACACAGGGCGTGAACTCCCACGATCTGTCGGGGATGGGATCCAGATAAACGCCGCGCTGGAGGAAAAATCCACATTGCTCTGCCAGCGCGGGCAGCGGATTTTGCAGGCCGTCAAATACCTGTGTCAGCAGACCGGGGCCCAGCTCCACGCTCATCAGCTCTCCGGTAAGCTCCACACGGTCGCCCACCTGGATGCCGTTGGTCATCTCATAGATCTGCATACTGGCCGTATCGCCGCTGACCCGGATGACCTCGCCCTTCAGGCGGTCTTTGCCCACATGGATAAAGCCCACCTCATTTTTTCTCACAGAACCGGAAAATCGCGCGGAAACCAGGTTTCCGTTGACCCCGGTTACATAACCTGTCATGTTATCCATTTTGTTTCTCCTGTTTCGTTACATACGGAAGATCTGCTGCCGCAGAGCTTCCAGCAGGCCATCAAAAGCCTGTTGGCCGGTCTCCCGCTGAAAAAGCAGCTGTCGCTGCAACAGCCGCAGCTTCATGGCATAGCCAAACAACGCAGTGTCGTCAAAATTATGCAGGCTGCACAGCTCGTCCAGCCGCTGAAATTCCAGCTCCAGCAGCCGCCGCTCACCGGTCAGGGGATCGGGCGCCTCAACGGCGGCGGTCACCGTCCGGATCACATCAGGCTCCCGGTCAGAGGGGACGACGCAGGGCCTGCCCAGTTTGAGATTTCGCTGATAGCACAGCTCTGCCTGCAGCTTGTGGTAAAAGGCCGCCCAGTCCTTCAGCAGTGGGCCGTCGTCGGAAAGCTCCGACAGCTCGTCCAGCCGGTGCCAGACCCTGTCGCTGACCTGACTCCTGCACGCCTCCAAAAAGGCGGCATAATCCATCGGCGCAGCTCCGTTGGCCCGGAGCTGCGGCAGGCTTGCGATCAGATAGTAATAGGAAGCCACCTGGATCCCCCCTTTTTACAGCTGCATATCCCGGAAGAAGGGCCTCAGTAGCCGGGTGAGTTCCTCGTCGGAGCAATCCAGATACCCGGAGCCGTCTTTTGCCGCCAGACGGAAGCCGCCGCGCAGCTTTTTATTGGGCCGGATCTCCAGTCCGGCGCGGATCTGCTCTGCCAGCTCCTGCCGCAGCGCGTCAGAGACCTCCTCGACCTCGGCCACATAGCCGGACAGATCCTCCTCACCGACGGCGGCAGCCAGCAGCCTGGCCATGGTCTGGGCGTCCAGCGTCTGACGCACCTTTCCTGCAAGGATCTGGGACAGCTGCGCCTGGATCTCCTGCCGGAAGGCCAGCACCGCGTCCCGTTTCCCCTGCTCGGCACTCAGCCGCGCGCTGGAACGGAACACCTCTGTTTCTGCCCGGGCCTCCTCCAAAATGCGCTCGGCTTCCGCTCTGGCTTCGGCAAGGATCGCTTCCGATCGCCTTTTTGCGTCGGTCAGGATCTCGTCGGCCTGTGCGTTTGCACTTTCGATGCCATCTTTCTTGATGGAAGAGATCAGATCCCGGATCTGAAGCTCCATGATTCATCACCCTTTCTGGTTATTGTTCATAAATGGTCTTTACGATTAACCCTGATTATAAGGCAATATGTGCGCAGATTCAATGTGGTTTAGGGAATATTATTCATATTTTTTCCGGATAAATGGACATTATTTATCTAAAAACCACAAAGGACGGACGGCTGCCATCTGCGGCGCAGGTTTCCCTTTTCACCCGGCAAAAAATCTGGTATGATAAGAAAAAACACGCAAAGGAGCAAGCAGTATGAAACGGGAACACAGGATCGATCCCTTTGAACATATCGGTCAAATGCACACCCTGATCTGGTCGCCGGAGGAGGCGGAAGGGCCGTTGCCGGGCATCCTTTTTCTCAATGGCGCCGGTGAGAGGGGGGCCGACCCCAGGGTGCTGACACGGCAGGGTCTGCCCAAATATCTGGAGGCCGGCATGGAGCTGCCCGCAGTGGTGATCTGCCCTCAGTGTCCGGAGGGCATCACCTGGGAGAACATTCTGTTCCAGCTGGACAGCATCCTGGCGGATGCGCTGGAGCGCTATCCCATTGACCGGCAGCGTCTGTCTCTCACCGGCCTGAGCATGGGCGGCTTCGGCGCGTGGAGCTATGCCATCGCCCACCCGGAGCGCTTCTTCCGGGTGGCGCCCATCTGCGGCGGCGGGATGGTCTGGCGGGCCGCGCTGCTGAAGGATACCCCCATCTGGGCCTTTCACGGCGACCGGGATCGGGAGGTCCCGGCGGCCTATTCCGTTATGATGACCGAGGCGGTCAATGAGCACGGCGGCCACGCCCGGCTGACTCTGTTTCCGGAGACGGCCCACAACGCCTGGGATCCGGCCTATCTCCGCACCAATCTGGTGGAATGGCTGCTGGGCATGACCGACGAACAAAATGAAGGAGACACCATCCATGGATAATCTGTTGAAGCATCAGATCGGCCAGATGCTCCTGGCCGGATTTCCCTCCCAGGCGGTGGACGATCAGGCTCGCGCACTGGTGGAGGAGTATCAGGTGGGCAATTTCATCCTGTTTGCCCAGAATATGGTCAGCGCCCGGCAGGTGGCCGGGATGTGTCGGGAGCTTTCTGACCTGACCCTTGCCAAAACCGGGCTGGCCCCCTTTATCTCAGCCGATCAGGAGGGGGGGCTGGTGTCCCGCATCACCGAGGGGGCCGCACTGTTCCCCGGCGCTATGGCGCTGGCTGCCGCCGCCTCCCCGGAGGAGGTGCGGCAGGTGGGCAAAAACTGCGGCGAAATGCTGCGGGCCATGGGCGTCAATGTCAATTTGGCCCCCGTGCTGGATGTGAACAGCGAGCCCATGAACCCGGTCATCGGCATCCGCTCCTTTGGGGATGACCCCCAAAAGGTGGCCGAGCTTGGCTGCGCCATGGCATCCGGTATGGAGGAGGGGGGCGTTCTGCCGGCAGTCAAGCACTTCCCCGGTCACGGCAATGTGCAGACCGACTCCCATCTGGCGCTGCCCACCAACACCACCGAGCCCGCCCTGCTGGAGGACACCGAGCTTTTGCCCTTCCGCTGGGCGGTGGAGCGGGGCGTGCCCGCCGTGATGAGCTGCCACATCCGTTTCCCCCGCATCGACCCGCAGCTGCCCGCAACCCTGTCCCCCACCATCCTCACCGGCATCCTGCGGGAAAAGCTGGGCTTTTCCGGGCTGGTGTTCACCGACTGTCTGGAGATGGAGGCCATTCAAAAGGGCTGGGGCGTCGCCGAGGGGGCCGTGCTGGCCGTGCTGGCCGGCTGCGATGTGCTGTGCATCTCCCACCATCTGGAGGCGGTGCAGACGGCGGTCGGAGCCATTTATGACGCCGTCCTTTCGGGCCGCATCCCCCGGGAACGCATCCGGCAGTCCTACGACCGCATCCTGACAGCAAAAAAACGGCTGGGGCTGGACGCCCGGCAGCATATCGACCCGGATGCAGCCGAAGCCGCCGTGCTGGAGCCTGACCGGCTGGCCCTCCATCGGGCGCTTTCCCGCCGCAGTGTGACCTGCGTTGTCGGTGACCCCGCGCTGGTGAAAAACGCAAAATCCCCCCTGTTTGTCGCCCCCGTGACCAGGGCCGCCACCGGCGTGGAGGATGCCGAGCACAACGGCCTGTCCTTTGCCCGCCTGGCCGCAAAGGCACTGGACGGCAGCTTTCTGGAGATCGATCGGGAGACCGACGAGGGACAGCGGCAGGCCGTCCTTCGGGCGGCGGAGCAGGCCGATGTGGTGGTGCTGGGGGCGCAGAACGCCCGCTTCCGTCCCGGAATGCTGGCGCTGCTGGAGGCGCTGGGCGGCAGCGGCTGCAAGCTGGCGGTGGTGCTGCTGGCCGGCCCGTGGGATATCCCCCTGCTGCCTCGGGCCGATCTGCTGGCCGCGGCCTATGAATATACCACGCTGTCGGTGCCTTCGGTGATCGACGCGCTGCGCACCGGGCAGTTCCACGGACGGATGCCCGTCCGGCTGTGAGCCGAACGAGAGGGGAGGGAAACGCCATGATCGCTGTCACCGAAAAGCATTTTCGCAAGCAGGTGCTGGAATGCACCGGCCCGGTGCTGGTGGCCTTTTGGGCCGCCTGGTGCGTCCCCTGCAAGGCCCAGCTGGCCGCGCTGGAGCAGCTGGAAGGAGCAAGGCCCGGGCTGACGGTGTGCGCCGTCAACGCCGACGAGCAGTTTGCGTTGGCCGTGCGCTGGCGCGTCGATGTCCTGCCCACGCTGATGCTGTTTCAGGCGGGACGGCCGGTGGCCCGGGCGGAGGGCCCATTTGACCTGCCGCAGCTGACCGCTCTGGCGGACGGCTGGCTGGCCGCTGCCCCGCCGGTGTAAAAAAATCCCGAAAATCGCTGTATTTTCCCCGGAATTGTGCTATAGTGGAGATAACGGAGGGTACCGTCGGCGGAAAGGCCGCCCACGCCCCCTCCCCGTGGTAAAAACGGAGTGAACGATATGCTGGGACGAAAGAAAGAGGAAAGCCGCGGCCTGCAGATCATCATCGTGGGCTGCGGAAAGGTGGGCTGCACGCTGGTGCAGCAGCTGACCCAGGAGGGCCACGATATCATCGTAGTGGATCGCAACGCCCAGCTGGTGCGGGATGTGGCCGGCGCCTATGACATCATGGGCATCGTGGGCAACGGCGCCAGCTACAGCGTTTTGCAGGAGGCCGGGCTGGAAAAGGCCGATCTGCTCATCGCCGTCACCGAATCGGACGAGCTGAATCTGCTGTGCTGCACCATGGCCAAGCAGGTGGGCAACTGCGCCGCCATCGCCCGGGTGCGCACCCCCGATTACAGCAAGGAGGCCGGCTATCTGCGGGAAAAGCTGGGCCTGGCCATGATCATCAATCCGGAGATGGAGTCGGCGGCAGAGGTCGCCCGCATCCTCTACCTGCCCACCGCGCTGGAGATCGACTCCTTCGCCCACGGACAGGCCGATCTGATCAAGTTCAAGGTGCCGGAGGGCAATGTGCTGGACGGCATGAACCTGATCACGCTGGGCAAGCGCATCGCGCCCGATATCCTGATCTGTGCCGCCGAGCGGGACGGGCAGGTCACCATTCCCCGGGGCAATTATGTCATCCGGGCGGGGGATATCCTGTCCTTTGCCGCCTCCCGCACGGTGGGCAAAAAGTTTCTGGAGGACATCGGCTTCAAGACCAACCGGGTGCGCAACGCCATGCTTATCGGCGGGGGAAAGGCCTCGTATTATCTGGCAAAGCAGCTTTTGAGCATGGGCATTGATGTGAAGATCATCGAGATCAAGCGGGAGCGGTGCGAGGAGCTGTCCGTTCTGCTGCCAAAAGCGGTCATCATCAACGGCGACGGCACCGACGAGGAGCTGCTGCGGGAGGAGGGCATCCAGCGGGCCGAGGCGGTGGTGGCCCTCACCGGCATCGATGAGGAAAATATTTTGCTGACCCTGTATGCCCGCCGGGTGTCCCAGGCAAAGACCATCACCAAGATCAACCGCATCACCTTCCGGGATGTGATCAACGGTCTGGATCTGGGCAGCGTCATTTACCCCAAATATATCACAGCGGAGGCTATCATCCGCTATGTCCGGGCCATGAAGGAGTCCATCAACAGCAATATCGAGACGCTGTATCATATGTTCGACCACCGGGCGGAGGCGGTGGAGTTCCGGGTGG
>CAZDUQ010000011.1:13230-20675 GCA_964508665.1 uncultured Oscillospiraceae bacterium
TCGGTGCTGGCCATCGAGGGCCTGCTGATGGCTCCCTTCAGTCTGGTGGGCCTGATTTACGGCGAGCGGGAGGGGCTGTATTACCTGCTCACCGGCCTGTGCATTTTGCTGCTGGGCCTGCTCCTGCTGCGAAAAAAGCCCGCCGACACGGTGTTTTATCTCAAGGAGGGCTGCGTCAGCACCGCCCTGTGCTGGGTGCTGCTCAGCGTCTTCGGCGGGCTGCCCTTTCTGCTCACCGGCGAGGTGGGCTCCTTTACCGATGCCCTCTTCGAGGCGGCATCGGGCTTCACCACCACCGGAGCCTCCATCCTCACCGATGTGGAGAGCCTGAGCCATGTGTCCCTGCTTTGGCGCAGCTTCACCCACTGGATTGGCGGCATGGGCGTGCTGGTGTTTGTGCTGGCGGTGCTGCCGCTGAACGGCGGCAGCCACATGAACCTGATGCGGGCCGAAAGCCCCGGCCCCTCGGTGGGCAAGCTGGTGCCCAAGGTGCGGTACACCGCCCGCATCCTTTACCTGATCTATATCGCCATGACGGTCATCATGCTTCTGTTCCTGCTGCCGGGGGATATGGATCTGTTCGAAGCCCTGAACACCTGCTTTGGCACGGCGGGCACCGGCGGCTTTGCCATCAAGGCCGACAGCATGGCGGGCTATTCCACCTATACCCAGTGGGTGGTCACCGTTTTCATGATCCTGTTCGGCATCAACTTCAACGCCTATTATTTCATCCTGCTGGGCCGGGTGAAGGAGGCTCTTTCCATGGAGGAGGTGCGGGGCTATCTGCTCATCATCCTGGGGGCGGTGGCCATCATCTTCTTAAACATCCTCCATCTGTGCCAAAACGCCTTTGACGCGCTGACAAAGGCCGCCTTTCAGGTGGCCTCCATCATCACCACCAGCGGCTATGCCACCTGCGATTTTGATCTGTGGCCCGCCACCTCCCGGGTAGTGCTGGTGCTGCTGATGTTTGTCGGGGCCTGCGCCGGCAGCACCGGCGGCGGCATCAAGGTCTCCCGCTTTCAGATCGTCCTCAAGACCATCCGCAAGGAGATCGGATCCTATATCCACCCCAAAAGCGTCAAAAAGGTGCAGATGGACGGCAAGCCCATCGAGCACGAGGTGGTGCGCTCCACCAATGTGTATTTCATGACCTATCTGCTGCTGTTCGCCCTGTTCACCCTGCTGGTCTCGCTGGAGGGGCAGGATCTGGTCACCACCTTTACCGCCGTGGCGGCCACCTTCAACAACATCGGCCCCGGGCTGGGGGCGGTGGGGCCCATGTACAGCTTCGCGGGGCTCACCGATTTTTCCAAGTGGGTGCTCACCTTTGCCATGCTGGCGGGGCGGCTGGAGCTGTTCCCCATGCTGATGCTGCTCCACCCCACCCTCTGGCGGGAGAGCTTCCGGGGTAAATAAAGCTTTCAAAAATGTACAAACGGTCGCGGATGTATATCCGCGACCGTTTTGTTGTGTCTTTAGTTTTTGGCGGCTTTACCCCTTCGCGCCCTTTGCGCCGCCCAGCTGGGCGTTTTGCAGAAGATTCGTCTGGAAGGAGGTGTGCAGCAGTGCCCGCTGCCGTTGCCGCTTGAGGGCCAGCCGCACCAGCTCATCCATCAGCGCGGGGAAGGCCAGCCCGCTGGCTTCCCACAGGTAAAAGGCCAGGGATCCGGGGATGGTGTTGATCTCGTTCACATACAGCTGCCCGGTGGCATCGTCCAGCAGAAAATCCACCCGGCTGCACCCGCAGGCTCCAATGGCTCGGAATGCCCGGACGGCCAGCTCCTGCACCTGTGCGGTCATCTCGGGGGAAAGGTCGGCAGGCACCTGCCGCGCCAGCGAGCGCATCCCCTCGGAGCCCCCCGATTTGGCGCCCCCCTTGGCAGACTTGCCGCCAGACTGGTATTTGTCGGCATAGGTGAGGATGTCGGTGGCATTCAGCGGCTCCTCGCACACCGAGGCCCGGGCCTCGTCATCGTCCCCCAGAACGGCGCAGTTGATCTCCCGCAGGTTCTGCACCGCCCGCTCGGCCAGCACCGCCTGACTGTAGAGAAAGGCGTCCTCCAGCCCCTCCAGCAGCTCGATCCGATCACGGCACTTGTGGATGCCCACGCTGCTGCCCAGATTGTAGGGCTTGACGATCATGGGGTAGCCCAGCGTATGCTCCAGATCTGCGGCGGTATCCTCCGGGTGAGAAAAGTATTCGCTCTTTCGCACCTTCCGCCCCTCCACGCAGGGGACGCCCGCCAGCAGGAACAGCGCCTTGGAGGCCCATTTGTCCATACCCACGGCGCTGGAGGTCACATCCGGCCCGGTATAGGGCAGACCCAGACGCTCGAAGTGGGCCTGCATGGTGCCGTCCTCGCCGCCGGTGCCGTGGAAGATGGGCAGCGCCACATCCAGCGGCGACACCACGCCGGAGGTGAAGGGCTTCTGTCTCGTCAGCATCAGGCAGGGCTGCCCGTCATGCCTTTGCAGCGTCACCTGCCGGGCCTGTTTCAGCGCGGCGGGGATATCCCGATAGCTCTCCAGCCGGGAGAGATGCTCCCCGGTGTAAAAATCCCCCTGCTTGGTGACATAAACGGGGATCACCTGATACCGATCTCCGTCCATGGCCTGGATGGCCTGCATGGCGGTGATGACCGAGACTTCGTGCTCCACACTGGGGCCGCCGAAAAAGACGCCCGCGCGGATCCTGGAACTCATGAAAACGCCTCCTTCACTGGGTCAGCATGAACAGATTGCCCAAAAACAGCAGCGTGCCGAACACCATCAGGAAGAATCCGGCCCACCTGGACTGCCGATAGCCCGCCAGTCCGTTGATGCCCAGCGACGCGCCCATGATGGCGATGATGAGATATCGCGCCGTCATGGAGGGGAGCACCTTGAACGCCAGCAGGATCACCACCAGGGCGAACACCGCCAGCAGCACCCGGTTGACGGGCTTGCTCATCTTTTCGAACTGAGCGGAAATCTCATCCGCCCGGCGGTGCAGCTTCTGCCGGGAGGGGGACATATGGGCATAGGGGTTTTCCTGGGGCGTATTCGCGGCTTTTTTCTTTCTCTTGTTGTTACTCATGGGGATACCTCCCTCAATAATTGTCGGTGAGATCGTTCAGCAGCAGCACCATCTTGCCCTCCCCGGGCAGTCCCCGGGCGATGGCCATGGCCTCCTGCACGGTGTCGGCCTCCCGGATGTTATCCCGGTGCAGACCGCCGTCCCGCGCCCCCTGACGGATGGCCTCTGTGCGGGCCTGCCGTCCCACGGTGATGAGCCACTGGCAGCTGTCGGCCGCCTGCCCGCCCAGGGTGCGGTTGTACTCCAGTTCCCGGTCGCCCAGCTCCACCAGACCGGGGGTGATGACGATGCGGGTGCCCCGACACAGGGCCAGGGTGTCCAGGGCGTTTTTCGCCCCGGCGGGGTTGGAATTGTAGGCGTCGTCAATGACGGTCAGCCCGGGCTGACGGATCAGCTGCAAGCGGTGGGGGACGCTCTCCAGCTGCCGCACCGCGGGGGCCAGCTGCTCCAGCGGGATGCCCAGATGGTGGGCCACGGCGATGGCGCCGCAGATGTTCTGCACATTGGCGTGACCCAGCAGCCGGGTGGAAAAGCTCTGCCGGGTGCCGTCGGGGGCCGTCACGGTAAAGCGGGAGCCGTTTTCGTCCACCAGAAGATCGCGCATTGTATAATCCTCGCCGTTTATACCGTAAGAAATCGCGTTTTTCACGGTTTTCTGCTTCCGCAGCGGCTCACTGTCAAAGTTCAGGAACACCGGCCCCTGCTCGCCCACCGCATCGGCCAGCTCCAGCTTGGTGGAGAGCACGGCCTCCTGCGAGCCGAAGGTCTCCAGATGCTGGGGCCCCACCGAGGTGATGATGCCCATTTCGGGCCGGGCCAGGTCGCACACCTCCCGGATGTCCCCTACATGGCGGGCGCCCATCTCGCACAGAAAGATCTCGTGGGTGGGCAGCAGACCCTCCCGCACGGCGCGGGTCACGCCCATGGGGGTGTTGTAATTACCGGGGGTCATGTACACATTGTAGCGGATGGACAGCAGCCGCTGGAGAAAGTATTTGGTGCTGGTCTTACCGTAGCTGCCGGTGATGCCGATGACCCTGAGTCGGGGCATGGAGCGCAGAATGCGCCTTGCATCCCGGAGATAATGGCTGTTGATGCCCTGCTCGATGGGGGCCATCAGGTCGTTGTAGAGCATGATGGCCCGATGCTGGTTCAAAATGCCCAGCGGCAGGGCGATGGCCGGCCACAGCAGCCCCAGCCGGGCGGTAAAGGCGCTGCCGGCATACAGGCCGCTCATCAGCAGCACGGTGAAGATGTAATCGGTGAGCCACAGCCACAGCAGATTGACCACAGCGGCGCACACCAGCAGCCGCTTGACCCGGGGGGTAAAGACCAGCGGCTTTTTGGCCTTCAGGGGACGGTTCACCAGCAGATAAAGTGCTGCGCCCACGGCAAAAAAGCCCGGCATGGAGGTGATGGAAAACCCGCCCAGCAGCATGATCGCCGCCGGCACCAGCTGCTTGGCATTGCGGAATTTCTTTTTGTTGGCGGCCAGATAGTTCTTGTAGGAAAGATCCTGATAGGAGTTCAGCTGAAACATATGCAGTGCGGGGCGGAGGGCCCGCCAGGCGCACAGCACATAAGCCAGAAAAAGCGTCACATAAAACAGCGGATTCACAGGCAGCCCTCCCTCACAAAAACGCCTTCAGCACGGCGGAGAACTGGGGCCAGTTGTCGGCGTAGCTGAAGTGTCCGGCATTTTGGATGACGGCCAGCCCCGCGCCGGGGATGCGTTCTTCCATGATCCGCCCCTGCTCCAGCGGCGTGGCGGTGTCGTTTTCACCCCAGATCAGCAGCACCTGAGCGGTGATGTCAGGCATTTTGTCGGTAAAATCGGCAGGCAGCACCCGGTTCATGGTCTGCCGCATCACCGGGCTGGCTGCCTTATAGTCGGCGCTGGCCCGTTTGTCCCGCACCTCGGCATAGAGATCGTCAAAGAGGGGGGCGGTGAGCTTGCTGGTTCCCAGCCATTTCAGCACCCTGTAGCAGGTGTTGGCCAGCGGGCGGGCCTTGCCTTTGGCCCTGCGCACGCCGGTGGCGTCAAACAGCACCGCTTTTTCGCACTTCACCGGGCAGGCGGGGTCGGTGAGCATGGACAGCGCGATGCGCCCGCCGTGGGAATGGGCCATCAGCAGCGCATCCTTCAATGCCAGCTTTTCGCACAGCTCCAGAGTAAAGGCCACATAATCGGCCACCGACAGCGGCTCCCGGGGCTCCTGTGTCTGCCCCACGCCGGGCATATCAAAGGCCACCACCCGGTAGCCCTGCTGTTGCAGCAGGTCAAAGATGGGCTGATACAGACCGATGTGCGCCCCCCAGCCATGGAGGAAGAGCACCGGCCCTTTTTCGCCGGGCAGGTCGATATAATGGGTGGAAAGTCCCCGGATCTGGGTCTGCAAAGCAAGTCACCTCGAATATAAGATCAATGATTTATTATAGCATGAAGCCCGCCGCAGAACAAGCATTTCTTGTCGGCACTGCCGACCGCCGGGGACGGCAGTCTGGGACTCCGACCCCAGACTCCATTGCCCCTCGCCGGAGCGGGGGTTACCCCCCGCACGCAGAAGAACGACTGCTTGTTACACCGGTTGCCGCCAGATATCCTCGTCCGACAGGATCTCCACCAGCTTTCCGGTGGTGGCGTCGGCCAGGGCGATGCCCTTTTCCTTCGAGGCGGCGCAGCTGTTGCCCATGACGCCGTTCTTCGTGTGGGCCTCCATCCGGTGGAAGGTGTGCAGCACGCCCTCGTCCTCATACCTCGTGCAGCCGCCGCCGTAACCGGAGGTCTCCCGATAGACGGGATCCACCAGACTTTCATCGTAGGCCAGCATCAGGGAAGTCTCGCTCTCGCAGGCGTGGTTCATGCCCTTCTGGGTTTCCAGAAACGGCTCCTCGTCCACCACGATGTACTCCAGAAAATACACCGGGAAGCCCAGCTCGATGTTGATATCGATGAGGGCCGTTTTGGTGGGGGCGATATTGCCGCCGTGGCCGTTGATGATGGCGATGCGCCGGAAGCCGTGGGAGGCGATGGCCCGACACTGCTCCTGCAGCGCCTGGATGTAGGTGCGGGGATTCAGGCTCATGCTGCCGGGAAAGTGCATATGGTGCATGGAATTGGCCACCGCAAAGGTGGGAGCCACCAGTGCGGGCACGCCCTTTTCGGCCAGTCCCTCGGCGGTGCGCTGGGCGAACCAGGTGGCAAGAATGGCATCGCAGCCAACGGGCAGGTGGGGCCCGTGCTGCTCGGTGGAGCCGGTGGGGATGAGCACGATGGCATTCTGCTGCGCCAGCGCACCGATCTCACGGGAAGTCAGGTTGTCCCAGCGGTATTGATTTTTCATAGGAAAGTGCCTCCAGTTTGAAGTAATGACGGGTAAACATTTTCGATCAAAAACAGTATAGCACAAAGTTCCGGGTTTGTCGCTATTTTCCCTTGACATTTCCACCCGGAGAGGAGGATAATTTATCGTAGTAAAGGAGGGAACTCTTATGAATGTCTATACATCGGTAGAGCAGCTCATCGGCAAAACGCCCCTGCTGGAGCTGTGTCGGCTGGAGCGAACGCAGGGCCTGTGCGCCCGGCTGCTGGTCAAGCTGGAGAAAAACAATCCCGGCGGCAGCGTCAAGGATCGGGTGGCCCTGTGGATGCTCAACGACGCCGAAGAAAAGAGCCTCATCGGCCCGGGGGCCACCATCATCGAGCCCACCTCAGGCTCCACAGGCATCGGTCTGGCCTGCATCGCCGCCGTGCGGGGCTATCGCGCCGTCATCGTCATGCCCGACTCCATGAGCGTGGAGCGGCAGCAGCTGATGCGGGCCTACGGCGCACAGGTGGTGCTCACTCCCGGCAGCCGGGGGATGCAGGGGGCGGTGGCCAGGGCGGAGGAGCTGGCCAGGATCATCCCCAACAGCTTCATCCCCGGGCAGTTTGACAATCCGGCCAACTCGGCTGCCCATCTGGCCACCACCGGCCCGGAGATCTGGGCGGACACCGACGGGCAGGTGGATGCGTTTGTGGCCGGTGTGGGCACCGGCGGCACCATCACCGGCGTAGGCCGGTATCTGAAGGAGAAAAACCCCGCCGTAAAAATTGTGGCGGTGGAGCCGGAGGCTTCGCCCCTGCTTTCTCAGGGCAAGGCCGGGCCCCATCCGTTGCAGGGCATCGGGGCCAACTTTGTCCCCGCCGTTCTGGATCGGGAGGTTTATGACGTGATCCGTCCGGTCTCCGGCGCGGATGCCTATGCCGCCTGTCGGCTGGCTGCCGTGCAGGAGGGTATTCTGGTGGGCGTTTCCGCCGGTGCGGCGCTCCATGCGGCCATGGAGCTGGCGAAGCAGCCCGAAAACCGGGGCAAGACCATCGTGG
>CAZDUQ010000012.1:0-20376 GCA_964508665.1 uncultured Oscillospiraceae bacterium
TTTTGCCCTCCGGACGGGTGGATCTGAAGCGGTTTCAGTGGGAGTGGTGAGCCGCGCCGCGTCATCCGGGCAGACTCCCGACGGCGAAGCATAGCACGCAAGCAACTGAAAAGCGCATTCATCCTTGCGGATGAATGCGCTTTTGTGTTTGGAAAGAACGCCGCGGCCTTATTCCCGCACCGCTATAGCGGTGAACACATTGATGCCCGACAGCCTCCAGGCAGAGATGCCGCCGCCCAGCAGCACACAGACCAGTAGCGCCGCCGGATAGCGCAGCGGAAGGATCCGCCCGCCCGTCAGCAAGAGGCCAACACACCAGCCCGGCACCGCGCCCAGCAGAGCCTGCAGGGCAATCTCCGCCAAAAAGATGCCGAAAACGCCCATGCGGGGCTTCCCCAGCGTGCGCATAACGGCGGCCTCCCGCCGCCGCCCCCGCAGCAGAAGAAAGGCAGAAGCACCGCTGATGGCGGCAATGAGAACCAGCAGCACCGGCAGCAGAGCCTCCAGCAGTCGCACCTGCCGCCGCAGCTGAGTGGTGATGGTTTGCAGCTGGGTGTCGTGGATCACCAGCCGGGTGTCACCGCTGTCCAGCTCCAGCGCTTTCATTTGCGCCTTGAAGGTGTCCAGCCTCTCCAGCTGTCCAAGCTCCAGCTCCAGTCCGCAATAGGTCACGTTCAGCGCCTCGGTCTTATAGATGGCCCGCAGCGTTTCCAACGGGCAGTAAAAGACGCTGGCACCCTCCCGATTAGAGCGGGCATTGCCATAAACGCCCGCCACGGTGAAGGCATACTGCTGCTTGCCGATGTGGAGACGCAGGGTATCCTCGGCGGACTGGCCGTCAGGCACCAGACAGACGGCCTCCGTGCCGGAAAAAATCGAGGCATCGTAGCCCGGCCTCCATTCCACCGCGTCCAGACAGTCCCGCAGGGAGGGGTCGATGGCGGGGTCGTCCAGCCCCCGCAGCACCTGTTGAGAGGAGATGCGGCGCTCGACCATGGCGCTGTGGGCGGTCACAAAGCCGCTGTCCAGAATGGCCTGATAGTGCTCCGACAGCAGGCGGGCAGTGCCGTCGGCCTCGGCCGCGCGGATCTGAGCGGTGGCGCGCAGATGGCTGTAGCTGTCGGTCAGCTCCTGCCGATAGGTCTCCATGCTCTGTGCGAAAATCAGCAGAAATATCGTGCAGAGCAGCACCACCAGTGCTGCGCACAGAGTGAGTCTGCGGTTCCGCCAAAAGCTGCGTAATGCGTATCTCATAGCGTCCTCCTATTCCGTCGCGCCCAGCGTCCGCATGGGCGGCTTTCGGGCTTCCCGCAGGGTCAGATACCGGCAAAGCAGCGCCAGCGCCAGCCACAGCACACCAGCGGCCAGCACGGCGGTGCCCCAGCGGCTTTCAATGACAAAGGCCAGTACCTCCCCGGTATCGCCGCCTGCCAGGACGGAAAAGGCCAGGTCGCCCTGATCCAGTAGAGCGGTGTCCAGCAGATAGTCAGCCACACCCACCGCCAGCTGATGGCCCAGAAGACCGCCCAGCAGCGCGCCGGTCAGGCACAGCAGCAGCAAGCCGGAGAGCACCGCCGTCGTTACCTGCCGCCGGGGCAGCCCCATAGACCGCAGGATCGCGATCTCCCGGCGGCTGCGGAGCACGGTGAGCACCGACAGCAGCACCACCACCGCCAGCGCCGCGCCCAGCGCCAGATACAGCGTCAGCCGACTGACGGCATCCAGCTGCAGCAGGCTTTGCTTCATGCTCCCCAGGCCCCTGTCATAGACGGTGAAGGACACCTGATATTGCCCCTTTTGCTGCCCGGTCAGACCGGAGGCCTCCATGTCGCTGAGAAAGTACAGCGTCGATTGATCGTCCAGCAGGATGGTGGTGTTGTACTGGCTCAGCGGCACCTCCGGCAGATTGCTGACGGCGCTTTGGGGCACCAGCACCACCGAGCGGTCCAGCCCCTCGTCCCGAGTGTATTGCAGGTCATCCGAATACTGGCTCCGGGTGACATTTCCGTCGTAAAACCCTACGATCTCAAACAGACCGCTGTCGAAAAAGCCGTCGGCAGTCTCCAGACGAAGGCCGCCCTGCTCTGCATCATAGACCGTCTGTACCGGCTCGTAGCAGGAACGGGCGTCGGAGGCTTCGTCGTTGAAGCTGTATTCCGACTGGAAGAAGGCCAGATCCAGCGTGTCCCCCAGCTGCCAGCCGTTGCGCTCCGCCAAAACGGCGCTCACCAGACAGACCCGGCTGCCCTGCTCATAGTCCTCCCGTGTGAAGCTCCGTCCCTGAGAGACATAGACGCCCTCGCTGTAGAAGGGGGCGAACAGCGAAAGATCATCGGTGGCCACCACCGTCAGGGCGTTGGCGTTCACCACGGCAATCTGAGCGGCATCCCGGAAGTACGCACCCGCCTCAGTCTCCCAGAAATCCTCGGTATAGGGCATCACGCAGGGATAGCCGATCCCCATCGCGGAGGGGATGGCCACGGCGTACCACCCGGAAGCGTAGCGGTCATCCACCCAGCGCCAGCTGAGGGGAGCGTGACCGGCGTCGGTTTTGATGGACACGCAGCCCAACCAGGAGGCGATCACCTGTCCACTGCTGTCCACTGCACGCCCGGGGCTCCATGCGCCGCAGGCGATGTATTGCTGTCCCGGCTGGAGGGTGAAGGTACGCAGAAAGGGCGAATCGTCCCGCAGCCACACGCTCTCATCCTCCGGCGAAAGCCGCCAGGTGGCGGTGGCCAGTATATTGATGGCGTTGTGAAAGACGACGCCCTCCTGCTTCTGTCCCAGCGACATCTTCTCCAGCCCCAGCGCGGACCAGTCCAGCGAGATGGAAAGCAGCGGCGCGTCGGCGCTGCTGTTGGTCATTTCCACCTCTACGGGGGATTCTCCCAGATAGGTGAAGATGAACACATCCTCCAGCGTCTCGCTGCTCTCGGTACCGGTCAGACCCTCCTGCCGCAGATAGGCACCGAACTGCCGATGCACCAGCACCTCCTCCACGCCGGCGGCCTCCTGAAACAGGGAGAGGTCAAAATCCCGGGCCGCCACCGGAAGAAAGCCCTGATAATCAGAGGCGCTGCTGTCTGAGGTGAGCTCGCCCTGACTGTTCACCGAGCCCTGAAAGGAGGGGACGGCCACCACGGGAAAGCGCTCCTCCAGCAGCGCCTGGTTGTCCTGCCAGACCTGGCGCAGCGTCAGAGAAATGTGCAAAAAAGCGCACACCAGGGTGAACGCCATCAAAAGAGCGATGGCCCTCACCGGTGTGCGCGCGATCTGTCGGATGCTGTGCCCCATCAGAATGCCACGGAGCCTCATGGGTAAACCTCCCTTATTTCCCGCCGTGGGCGATTTTTTCCAGTATAACACAAAAAAGAACCATCCGCAACCGGATAATGGAAAAATTAAGAATTTTTAAGAAAAAGTGCCCCTGCCTTCAGACAGGGGCACTTACGCTGTGCGTGCATTACTTCAGAATGGTGATGCCATCCAGCAGCTCCTTTTCGAACTCCACCCGGTGATGTCTGGTGTAGATACCGGGCAGACCGCCGGTGTGCAGGAAGATGATCTTGCTGCCCTTTTCGATCTTGCCCTCCCGGATCATGTCGCAGATACCGGCAAAGGCCTTGCCGGTGTAGCAGGGATCCAGAATGACGGCCTCCCGCCGGGCCATATAGCAGATGGCGTCCCGCACTTCCTTGCAGGGGTTGTTGTACGCGCCGCGGGTGTAGTCCTTCTCGATGCGGAAATCCTCCCGCTTGCCTTCGCAGGTCAGGCCGAAGCGCTCCTTCACGCTGTTGAAATACTCCACGATGCGCTTTTCCTTGCCCTCCAGGAAGGGGGAGATGGCCACGCCCACCAGTCCCAGCGGGGATCGCTCGTTGGCCAGACCACAGTACAGGCCCATATAGGTGCCGATGCTGCCCACGGCGGCGTAGACGGTGGCGTCCTCCAGACCCATGTCCTTTGCCTGAGCGGTGAGCTCCTGGGCGCACTCGTAATAGCCCAGAATGCCCAGATCGGAGGAGCCGCCCACCGGGATCTCATAGACCTTCTCCCCCTGGGCCTCATAACGGGCTCTGACCTGAGCGGCCACCTCGGCGAACTGCTCGCTCTCGGAGCGACCGTCGTCGTGCTTCAAAATGACCTCCGCCCCCATCAGCCGATCCAGCAGTAGGTTGGCGGACAGCTCGCCGGGGTAATCGTCCACGCAGACGATGGCGCACTTCATGCCGTATTTTGCCGCCACGGCGGCGGTGAGGCGGCCGTGATTGGTCTGGGCGCCGCCCAGCGTCAGCAGCATGGTGCAGCCCTGATCCTGGGCATCCTTCAGCAGATATTCCAGCTTGCGCAGCTTGTTGCCGCCGACGCCCAGATTGGTCAGGTCGTCGCGCTTGATGTAAAACTCCACGCCCAGATCCTGAGAGACACCGGGGAGGTATTCCAGCGGGGTGGGCAGATGCAGAAACGATACTTTTTCATGTCCGAACAGCATAAGGGGGGATCCTCCTGTCAAGTAGTTTCCTACAGTATACCACGAACGGAATGGAATGTAAATCGTCTGTCAGGAGCTTTTTGCGTGGGGCAGCACCCCTGTGGACTGATGGAGGATGGAGCGCACGTGCCGCTCGGACAGGCCGTATTTCCGCGCCAGCTGCCGCAGATTGCTGCCGTCGAATTCCACCAGGATGGCCTGTCGGCGCAGCTCCCGCTCCAGGGTGGCCCGCTTGGGCAGGTACAGCACCTCCCCTCCGGCGGTGTCGATGATTTGCAGAAAGCGCTCCATCCCCACCAGCTCATAAAGCCAGAACAGATTTTCCGGGATCTGATCTTCTCCGATCTTGAAACGTTTCATAGTGCCTCCTTTCTGTCCTTTTTATCGAACAGTTGATTTGATACGATCATTCTGCCCGACGGGGCGGAAAGCAAAGTCAGATTGTGTGTTGGCCCTATACTAAGTCAGAAAAATGGAAATGTCAATAGAAAAATTTCAATATTTTCGAAATTTCCCTTTACATTCCCGCCCCGTCGTGGTACCATACAGACAGAAAGAGAGGAGAATGTCCCATGTCTTTTGGAACGCAGCTTCGTCTGGCACGCAAACGAAAAAAGCTCACCCAGCAGGCCCTGGCCCAGGCCGTGGGCGCAAAGCACAACTCGGTGAGCAACTGGGAGAGCGGCCACAGCCGTCCCGATGCGGAGACCATCCGCGCACTGTGTGCGCTGCTGGAGGTGGATCCCAACTGGTTTTTTGAGGCCGACCCGCCGGAAAATCAGCTCTCCGGCGTGGAATTCGCCCTGTTTGGTGAGGTGCGGGAGCTGACCGAGCAGGATCAGCGGGATGTGCTGGAGTTCATTCGCTACAAAAAAGCGCTCCGGGAAAAGAGGCAGCAGGAATGACCCGCCTGCAGCGTCTGTATGAAACGGCCGATGGGCTGGGGCTGCAGATCTGCTATTTTCCCCTGAGCCGCAATACGGCCGTTTCCACGCCCGACGGCTTTATCGGCGTGGATGTGGACAAGCTGGAGGACAGTGCCGGCGAGCTGGAATGTCTGGCCCACGAGATGGGGCATTGCCTTACCGGCAGCTTTTACACGATGGACAGCGACCTGTGCCAGCGGCGGCGGTGCGAGGAGCGGGCCGACCGCTGGGCCATCCAGCAGCTGGTGCCCCTCCCGGAGCTGAAGCGGGCCCTCAGGCACGGCCTGCCGCCCCACGAGCTGGCGGAGCAGTTCGGCGTCACCGTTCCGTTTCTGGAGAAGTGTCTGCGCTTTTATCGGGATGCCAAAGGCGCGCTCTGACCCGTTCTTCAACCTGCAACACAAAAGATTTTCAATTCTGTTACAACTTGCGCCGGGGAATGTGCTATGCTTTCCGGTAAGATCATGCTTCGACAGGAGGTTTCGACTGATGCTGTTTTCTCTGGAGGAGACCCTGTGGCTCTTTCTGATCTACGCCTTTCTGGGCTGGTGTACCGAGGTGGCCTTCGCCGCCCTGACCCGGGGCATTTTCGTCAACCGGGGCATGGCCAACGGCCCGGTCTGTCCCATTTACGGCTTCGGGATGCTGGCCGTGCTGTTTTGCCTGGAGCCCTTCCGCAAAAACTTTTTCCTGCTGTTCATCGGCTCGGTGATCGTCACCTCCGCGCTGGAGCTGGTCACCGGCTGGGCGCTGGAAAAGTTCTTTCACGACAAATGGTGGGACTACACCAACGAGCCCTTCAATCTCAAGGGCTATATCTGTCTGCGCTTTTCCCTGATGTGGGGCCTGGCCTGCCTGCTGGTGGTGAATGTCATCCATCCCTCCATCTTTTTTGTGGTGCAGAAGCTGGAAACGCTGCCGGGACGGGTGGCGCTGGCGGTGCTGCTGGCTGCCTTTCTGGCCGATGAGATCATCACCTTTGTCCAGCTGCTCAAGCTGCCCCGCCAGCTGCGGGCCATCGAGGATACCCAGCGGCGGCTGCGGGCGGTGTCCGACGGCATCGGCGGCACCATCGCCGACGGCGTCCTCACGGCGGTGGAGATCGAACAGGCCTTCCGGGAAAGTCCCCGGGGGCAGGAGCTGCTGGAGAAGGAGGCTCGGCTGAAGGAGCGCGCCGTCCAGCTGCGCTCCGATCTGGACGACTCCTCTGCCGCCCGCCGCGCCGAGCTGCGCCTCCAGTCCGAAAAGCTGCGGCAGCAGTGGGAGCAGGAAAAGGCCGATTTCTCCGCCCGTCTGGAGGAGATCGGTTCCCTGCGTCAGGAGCTGACCGGGCTGCTGGGCCAGAACCTGCGGCTACATAAGCGCCTGCTGCGGGCCTTCCCCGCCCTTGCCCGGGGCCGCCATCGGGAGGTTTTTGCCCGTCTGCGGCAGCGCTGGGAGGATCGGCAGGACTGACGCGCATTTACATCCCGCCGAAACTGTGGTATACTGTCCGGTAAGGAAGGGAGGGGTTGTATGTATCAGCCTCTGGCAGACAAGATCCGGCCGCTTGAGCTGGACGATATGGTGGGGCAGCAGCACATCATCGGCCCGGACGGCCTGCTGCGCCGCATTTTGGAGAGCGGACACATCCCCAACATGATCTTTTACGGCCCCTCTGGCGTGGGCAAGACCACTCTGGCCCAGATCATCGCCAACAAGACCGACCGCCGTCTGGTAAAGCTCAACGCCACCACCGCCTCCACCGCCGACATCAAGGGGGTGGTGTCCGAGCTGGATACCCTGCTGGCCCCACAGGGGGTGCTGCTTTATCTGGACGAGATCCAGTATTTCAACAAAAAGCAGCAGCAGAGCCTGCTGGAGTTCATCGAGAGCGGCAAGATCACTCTCATCGCCTCCACCACCGAAAACCCCTATTTTTATGTTTATAATGCCATCCTGAGCCGCAGCACCATCTTCGAGTTCAAGCCGGTGTCTGCCGACGAAGTGGCCCGGGCACTGCGCCGGGCCTTTCAGCTGTGCGCCCGGGAGGCCCATCGCAGCATCCGTCTGGAGGAGGGCGTGGTGGAGCATCTGGCACAGGGCTGCGGCGGGGATGTGCGCAAGGGCATCAACGCTGTGGAGCTTTTGTGCGCCGCCGCCCGCACCGGGGACGACGCTCTGTGCATCACCATGGAGGACGCCCTTCAGGCCAGCCAGAAAAGCGCCATGCGCTATGACCGGGAGGGGGACGACCACTTTGATGTGGTGTCCGCCCTGATGAAATCCATGCGGGGCTCCGACCCCGACGCGGCGCTGCATTATCTGGCCCGTCTGCTGGAGGCGGGGGATCTGATCGGCGCCTGCCGCCGCATTTTGTGCTCGGCCAGCGAGGATGTGGGCCTGGCCTATCCCATGGCGGTGCCCATCATCAAGGCCTGTGTGGACAGTGCCATGCAGCTGGGCCTGCCGGAGGCTCAGCTTCCGCTCAGCGAGGCGGTGATCCTGCTGGCCACCTGGCCCAAGTCCAATTCGGCCTATCTGGGCATCGCCGCCGCCCGGGCCGATGTCAAGGCGGGAAAGCTGGGGAATATCCCCCGGGAATTACAGAATGTCCACGCCGACGGCGCGGGCTTCGAGCGGGAGCAGGGGTATCTCTATCCCCACGATCATCCCGGCCACTGGGTGCGGCAGCAGTATCTCCCCGATGTGCTGAAGGACGCCCGGTACTATCACTACGGTGACAATAAGACCGAGCAGCAGGCCCGGGCCTATTGGGAACAGATCAAAAAGAAATAACATTGCCCCCGCGTGACTTTTGACTGGCAAAAGTCACGCGGGGGCGTTTCAATTCGCTCCATCTCCGCGCTAAGAGCCGTCCCCTATGGGGCCGGTTGCGCTCCGAAATGGCGTCTGCGGACGATCAGGCCCCTGATGACCGCTCAAGCGCTGCGGGGCTCCCTGCTCGTTCTTCCTCGTTAAGCAACCCTTAACCGCGATCCTGAGCCCCTCCGGCAACTGAGGAGGCGATGTGGGGTGGTGCAGGAGGGGGGAGTTCGCAACACCCCTCCTGCCGCTCTTTGGGTACTTTCGCGCGGGCGAAAGTACCGCCCCGCAGGGTCCTGCGAGAAAGAAAAAGGGCGTAGGGCAGGTACCCGTGTCGCGAGTATCAGGCGTGGGATAAAGGGGCTTCGTCAGAACGGATCCCTTCCTCCTACAGCAGCGGGGCAAAGGCCTTCATCACCATGCCCAGCAGCTTCCATTTCAGGCCGGGATGAGCGGCCTTCTGGGCCGAAACGCGGGTGCTGCGGGCCAGCGTCTGCTGAAAATCCGCCTCGATGTCGGCGATGCAGGGGGCGTCCAGCAGAAAAACCCCGCATTCAAAGTGGTGGGACAGGCTGCGGTAGTCCAGATTCACCGTCCCAACCACCGCCCGGCAGTCGTCACTGACGAAGCACTTGGCGTGGACAAACCCCGGCGTATACTCATAGATCCGCACCCCGGCCTCCACCAGTGACCGGTAGTGGCACTTGGCCAGGGCGTAGGGGATCTTTTTGTCGGGGATGCCCGGCAGCAGGATGGACACCTCCACCCCCCGGCGGGCAGCGAATTTCAGCGCACTTTCCAGCTCGTGGCCCAGGATCAGGTAGGGCGTCATGATGTGGACATACCGCCGGGCCTGATTCAGGATGTGGGTGTACACCCACTCGCCCACCGGCTGATCGTCCAGCGGACAGTCACCGTAGGGGATGACCCAGCCTGCGGCGTCCTGCACCGGCGGCAGCGGCTCTGCCAGCTGGGACGGCAGGGCGAAATGCCGCGCCTCCACCTGCCACATCTGCAAAAAGAGCATCAGAAAGCTGCTGACGGCCGGCCCCTCCAGCCGGATGCCCGCGTCCTTCCAGTGGCCAAAGGGGTGGGTCCGGTTGATGTATTCATCGGCCAGATTGATCCCGCCGGTATAGGCCACCCGCCCGTCGATGACGGCGATCTTGCGGTGATCCCGGTAGTTGTAGTGGGTGGAGACAAAGGGCCGCACCTGGGCAAAGATGCGGCACTGGATGCCCAGCGTCCGCAGATACTGGGGGAAGGAGTGGGGCAGCTTGGTGAACTCACAGGTGCCGTCATACAGCACCCGCACCTCCACGCCGGCCCTGGCCTTGCGGGCCAGAACGGCTTCCACCGCATCCCACATGGCGCCGTTTTCGATGATGAAATACTCCAGATAGATATATTTTTCCGCCCGCTCCAGATCGGCCAGCAGCGCCGGGAGATAGTCTTCGCCCAGCGGGAAATACCTGGTCGTCGTGCCGTCGTATGCGGGAAAGCCCCCCGACGCCCGCAGATACCGGGCAAGTCCGGCATCCTCCGGCCGCGCCAGCGGCAGGGCTCCGTCGGCTGTGGTGGGCGGGATGGCCCGCAGAGAGGCCTTGTTGATCTGCCGCATCCGATCCCGCAGCGCCCGGTGGCCCACATCGTTGCGGACATAGAGATACAGCAGCAAACCGGGCACCGGGGCCAGCAGCACCAGCACCAGCCAGGTGATTTTTGCGTTGGGGTCGGTGTCGGTGTTCAGCAGCCGGATCACCAGCATCAGCGACAGCACCGAGGCCAGATTGTAGTAATGCACGGCATAGGCCTGGAAGCGGCGCATCAGCGACACCATGATGGCTAGCTGTAACAGCAGCAGGATGGTCACCAGACCGGTGCGGCTGAAGACCAGATGCAGCAGGCCCTTTTTTCCGTGCTTCAGCAGATCGCGGCGTTTTTCGGTGGGGGACAGCTCGGGGTCGAACATCGGGGGCTCCTTTCTCTTATTCTGCCAGATTGACAAGGGGGACATCCCGCAGGACGCACTGACGGACGGTATAAGCCGTGCCGCCGGTGGAGCGCACCAGGTAGCAGATGCAGAAATCGGCGGCCTGGGCCAGCACCCGATCCCGGGCGAGCATACAGCCCCGGTAGTAGTCGTGGGCGGTGTAGCGCACCAGATCGGCCTGGGCAAGGATCGCCCGATAGCGGGCGCGGTCAGCGGGGGGATAAGCCCGATCCTGATTCTGACAGGGCAGCACCATCACCAGCCGGATGCCCGGCAGGACGGGCCGCAGCTCCAGCAGGGCCTCGGCGGCCAGCAGATCAAAGCCAACGGCGCCGCCGTTGAGAAACTCGGTAAAGCCGTCGGCGTGGAGCGCGGTGATGTGACGGCGCAGGTCGGCCAGCAGGGAGGCGGGATCAAAGGGTAGCTCCCGATGGCCGGTGAAAATGCAGGTCTTGCCCATAAACGCCCCCCTTTTTTCAGGATAATACAGTATTATAGCACAGTTCTCACCCGGGAACAAGAACAAATGTGCGATTTTTCAGCCATCCGTCCTTCGGGATGCCTCAAAAGCCGCAAAATCCTGAAAGCCACCGGAAATTCCTCCGCATCCCGGGGAGCTAACCGTCAACAAAAAGCAGGGCAGGCGGCCTCGGCCGCCTGCCTTGTCTGGCGCCTGATGTCAAAGGCCGCTCAGTCGGGGCGGGCCCAGCGGCCCTCCCCGTCCTTTTGCAGGACGGTCTGCCAGTCGCCGCCGCTCCGGGCAAAGGCGATTTGGGTGCAATCCTCCGGCAGAGAGAGGGCGAAGGTATTCCGTGCGCCCCAGCTGCCGTTGATGCCGCCAAAAGCACTGGAAAAGGTACAGTACAGCACCTCGCCCTCCTGTCTGGTCTGAACTGCGCGGGTGTAGCCCACAGAGGACAGCACCCCCACCTGAAGGGTGAGCGTCCCGCCATCCTCCGTCAGGGAAGCATCCTGCACGAACACATCCGTCCGGGTCAAAAAGCCGCTGCCCAGCAGATAAGCTGCCGCGAAGAAAAGCAGCACCAGCACCGGCAGCAGGATGCGTGCGATGGGTTTCCGGTTCATAAAGAGCCTCCTTATTGTTTTTTCAGGAGGAGCCAAAGGCCCACGCCGGTGAGCCCGGCGGCGGGGAGCATCAGCAGGCCGGTGCCGTTCAGCGTTACCGTGGAGCTGGCGTTGAGTGCCGCCGACCGATCGGGCGCCGCCAGTGACAGGATGAGCAGCGCCAGCAGCACTGCCAGACCGGCGAGAGACAGCACTAGGCCCGGCACTCTGCTGCGGGCCGGTTGGACCGACGGCTGTAACGGATCCGGCTGTAACGGTGCTTCCGTTGGCTCCTGCCCGGTGAGCTCATCCAGCGAAACGCCGAAAATGCGGGCCAGGGCCTTCAGCTTTTCCAGATCGGGGGTAGAGTGACCGCCCTCCCATTTGGAGATGGTCTGGCGGGTCACATCCAGCTGCTCGGCCAGCTGTTCCTGAGAAAGTCCGGCGGCACGGCGCAACCGGGAAAGGGTATCTTGCAGCATGGGAAGGTTCCTCCTTGTAACAACAGGATAGCAGAAGCCGCCGTTGCAGTCTATCAACGCGGGCGGACAAACCCGCAACGCGCAGTTGCAGCAGCGGAAAAAGAGGAAAATCAGGGCGGCCGTGGGCCGCCCTGTTGAGAATTCGCTTGGGAGCTTACAGATTGAAGAACGCCTTGCGGCCGGGGAACTGAGCCACTTCGCCCAGCTCCTCCTCGATGCGCAGCAGCTGGTTGTACTTGGCCACCCGGTCGGTGCGGGAGGGTGCGCCGGTCTTGATCTGACCGGCGTTGAGGGCCACCGACAGGTCGGCGATGGTGGTGTCCTCGGTCTCGCCGGAGCGATGGGAAACAACGGCGGTGTAACCGGCGCGGTTGGCCATCTGAATGGCGTCCAGCGTCTCGGTAAGGGTACCGATCTGGTTGACCTTGATGAGGATGGCGTTGGCCACGCCCTTTTCAATGCCGGTGGACAGCCGCTGGACGTTGGTGACGAACAGATCGTCGCCCACCAGCTGGACACGGTCGCCCAGCGTCTTGGTCAGCAGGGCCCAGCCCTCCCAGTCGTTTTCGCCCATGCCGTCCTCCAGAGAGATGATGGGGTAGGTATCGGCGAACTTCTTCCACATATTGACCATCTGCTGGCGGGTCATGGTCTTTTTGGCCTTGGGCAGATCGTAGCAGCCGGTCTCGTCGTTGTACCATTCGGAGGTGGCGGCATCAATGGCGATCATAAAGTCCTCGCCGGGCTTGTAGCCGGCCTTTTCGATGGCCTGAACGATGACCTTCAGGGCGTCCTCATCCTTCTTCAGGTTGGGGGCATAGCCGCCCTCGTCGCCCACACCGGCGGCGGGGGTGCCGTTTTCCTTCAGAACGGCCTTCAGGGTGTGGAACACCTCGGAGCAGCGGCGCAGCGCCTCCCGCCAGGAGGGGGCGGACACCGGCATGATCATGAACTCCTGGATGTCCACATTGTTGGTGGCGTGAGCGCCGCCGTTGAGGATGTTCATCATGGGCACGGGCAGGGTCTTGGCATTGGCACCGCCGATGTAGGAATACAGCGGCAGGCCCAGAGCCTCGGCAGAGGCGCGGGCGCAGGCCAGCGAAACGCCCAGAATGGCATTGGCACCCAGGCGGGTCTTGTTGGGGGTGCCGTCCAGCTCGATCATGGTGCGGTCGATGAGCGCCTGATCCATGGCGTTCATGCCGGTGAGGGTCTCGGCGATCTCATTGTTGACGGCATCCACGGCCTTCAGCACGCCCTTGCCCAGATAACGGCTCTTGTCGCCGTCCCGCAGCTCGCAGGCTTCGTAAATACCGGTGGAAGCACCGGAGGGCACGGCCGCCCGGCCGCAGTAGGTATTGACGCCGTCCTCCACATAGACCTCCACCTCCACGGTGGGGTTGCCGCGGGAATCCATGATCTCACGGCCGACGATGTCGATGATCTCTAAAAACTTTTTCATTGGTTTTCCTCCTGTAATTGACCGCGCTTGTGAAACGCGGGAGTTAAGCGATTTGGGTTCAGACCAGAGAATGCCCGGTCATTTCCTCCGGCTGGGACAGACCCAGCAGCCGCAGCATGGTGGGGGCCAGGTCGCACAGGGCACCGTCGGCAATGCGGTCGCCGCCGTTCACCAGGATCACCGGCACCTGGCCGGTGGTATGCTGGGTGAAGGGGACGCCGTTTGCCTCCATGCACTCGGCATTGCCGTGGTCAGCGGTGATGATGGCGGTGCCGCCGACGCGCTCCAGCGCGGCCAGCACCCGGCCCACGCAGTCGTCCACGGCCTCCACCGCTTTGACGGCGGCCGACATCACGCCGGTGTGGCCCACCATGTCGCAGTTGGCGAAGTTCAGGACGATCACGTCGTATTTGCCGCTTTCGATGCGGCGGACGCACTCGTCTGCCACCGCAAAGGCGGACATTTCCGGCTGAAGGTCATAGGTGGCCACCTTGGGAGAGGGGATCAGCGCCCGGTCCTCACCGGGGAAGACCCGCTCCTCGCCGCCGTTGAAGAAAAAGGTGACATGGGCGTATTTTTCGGTCTCGGCGATACGCAGCTGAGTCAGGCCCTTTTCCGCGATGTATTCGCCGAAAATATTGGTGAGCTTTTGGGGCGGGAAGGCCACCTGCACATTGGGCATGGCGGCATCATACTGGGTAAAGCAGACAAAATAAGGCTTGACGGCACCGCCACTGCGGGGGAAGCCGTCAAAATCGTCGTCGCACAGCGCTCGGGTCAGCTCCCGCGCCCGATCGGGGCGAAAATTGTAGAAGATCACGCTGTCCCGGCTCTCGATGCGCCGGGCGCCTTCCACCCGGATGGGCTCCAGAAACTCATCGGTAACGCCGTTTCGATAGGACTCTTCCACGGCGCGGCTGCCCTTTTTCACGGTGTGGGCGTGGCCCTCCACCAGCGCGTCATAGGCCTTTTGCAGGCGCTCCCAGCGCTTGTCCCGATCCATGGCATAGAACCGGCCGCAGATCACGCCCATGCGCACCCGGTCGCCGTCCATTTCGGACAGCCGCATTTCCAGCCGCCGGACAAAGTCGGCACCGCTTTCGGGGGGAGTGTCCCGTCCGTCCAGAAAGCTGTGGACGCAGGTCCTGACCCCGTGCTTTTCGCACAGATCCAGCAGGGCGAACAGATGGATCAGGTGGCTGTGGACGCCGCCGTCGGACAGCAGGCCCATGAGATGGACGGTGCCGCCGGTGTGTTTGGCGTGCTCCACCGCCGCCAGCAGGGCGGGATTTTCAAAAAAGCTGTAGTCCCGGATATCCCGGGTGATGCGGGTCAGCTCCTGATAGACCACACGGCCCGCGCCGATGTTGGTGTGGCCCACCTCGCTGTTGCCCATCTGGCCGTCGGGCAGACCCACGGCTTCGCCGGAGCAGTCCAGCCGGGCGTGGGGACAGGCGGAAAACAGCCTGTCCAGATTGGGGGTACAGGCTGTGGTGACGGCATTTGCGGGGCCGGTCGGGGCAATGCCCCAACCGTCCAGGATCATCAGTAAAAGCGGTTTTTTATTTGTCATTGGTTTGCTGCCTCGATTATTTTGATAAAGCTTTCGGTTTTAAGGGACGCGCCGCCGATGAGTCCGCCGTCCACGTCGGGCTGTGCCAGCAGCTCGTGGGCGTTGCTCACATTCATGCTGCCGCCGTAGAGAATGGAGACCGACCGGGCGGCGCGGGCACCGTAATTCTCCCGCAGGACGGCGCGGATGGCGGCGTTGACCTCGTTGGCCTGCTCAGCGGTGGCGGTGTAGCCGGTGCCGATGGCCCAGATGGGCTCATAGGCGATGACCACCCGGCGCAGCTGATCGTGCATGACGCCCCGCAGGGCGGTCTTGACCTGCATCCGCACCATGTCCAGCGTCACATCGTTGTCCCGCATCTCCAGCGTTTCCCCCACGCAGACAATGGGCCGCAGCCCCGCCTGCAGGGCGGACAGCACCTTTCTGTTCACAGTGTTGTCGGTCTCGTTGTTGTCCCGACGGCGCTCGCTGTGGCCGATGATGACATATTTCACTCCGGCCTCGGCCAGCATCTGGGGAGAGATCTCGCCGGTATACGCGCCCAGCTCCTCAAAATGGCAGTTCTGCGCGCCGATGGCGATCCTCGTGCCCTTGGCCGCCCGCACGGCGGCGGGGATCTGCAAAAAGGGCACGCACAACACGATCTCACACCATCTGGCGGCGGCTGCGGCGGGCTTGAGCTCCCGGACGAAGCGGCGGGCCTCCTCGGCATTGAGATGCATCTTCCAGTTGCCGGCGATCACGGTCTTGCGGTATCTTAAATTCATGAAAACCTCCCGTTTTCCCAAAAGGGATCCGATGGCGAAAAAGGCCGCAGCGGGAGGCGCAGCCCCCCGCTTTGGTCAAAAGAACTTAGTCCTTGTCCTCCAGGCAGGAGATGCCGGGCAGGTCGTTGCCCTGCAGGAAGTTCAGGGAAGCGCCGCCGCCGGTAGAGATATGGGTCACATGGCGGGAATAGCCCATTTTGGCGATGGCCGCGGCAGAGTCGCCGCCGCCGATGATGGAAACGCCGCGCACCTTTGCCACCGCTTCGGCAATGGTCTCGGTGCCGTGAGCGAAGTTGGGCATTTCGAATACGCCGGCAGGGCCGTTCCACACCACGGTGCGGGCCGACTCGATAATGCGGGCGTACATCTCCGCAGTGGCGGGGCCGATGTCCATGCCCATATAGCCGTCGGGAATGCTTCCGGCAGAGACGACCTTGATATCGGCATCGTTGGAGAACTTGTCGGCCACCACGTTGTCCACGGGCAGCAGCAGATTGCAGCCCTGCTCTTTGGCCCGCTCCATCAGCTTGCCCATTTCCTCCACCATGGATTCCTCGTACAGCGAATTGCCGATGGAGCCGCCCAGCGCCTTGCGGAAGGTATAGGACATGGCGCCAACCACCAGCACGGAGTCGCAGTGCTCCATCAGCAGCTTTTCGATGAGCTTGAGCTTTTCGGAGACCTTGGAGCCGCCCAGAATGGCGACGAAGGGATGCTGGGGGTTGTTCATGGCCCGGCTCATGGCCTTGATCTCGGTATCGATCAGAAAGCCGCAGACCGAGGGCAGATAGGCGGCGATGCCGCAGGTGGAGGCGTGGGCACGGTGGGCGGTGCCGAAGGCATCGTTCACATAAATGTCTGCCAGCGCGGCCAGGCTTTTGGCAAACTCGGGATCGTTCTTTTCCTCCTCGGGGCGGAAGCGGATATTTTCCAGCAGCATGACCTGACCGGGGCGGATGCCGTTGGCCATCATCTGGGCAATGGGGCCGGTGATATCGGCGGCCATGGGGACCTTGATGTTCAGGAATTCCTCCAGCGCGGCGGCCACGGGCTTCAGACTCAGGCCGGGAACGACCTTGCCCTTGGGGCGCCCCAGATGAGAGCACAGGATGACGGAAGCGTCATGCTCCAGCAGGTAGCGGATGGTGGGCAGTGCGCCGCGGATGCGGATATCGTCGGTGATCTCTCCGTTTTCGTCCAGGGGCACATTGAAATCACAGCGCAGGAAAACCTTTTTGCCGGTTACATCGATGTCCTTGACGGTCTTTTTGTTGTAGGTCATACCCTTCGTCCTCGCATTCTTTCTGTTTCAAATGAGTGCGCCCCGGTGGGGCGCATCGGCTATCAACATCATTATAGTACAGAAAGAAAGCGCGTTCAAGACAAAAAGTACAGCAAACAGCCGATTTTCGGCGAAATTTCAAAAGGTTTTCGGCAATTTTGACAAGGACGGGCAGATGCGCCCTGCTTCAGGGAGAGGGCGTCCCGCCCAGCTTGCCCAGGGGCTGCAGGCCGGAAAAATCCCGCTGCCGCAGCACCTCATAGACCGTCACGGCCACGGCGTTGGACAGATTGAGGCACCGGGCGCCGGGCCGCATGGGGATGCGGATGGTGCGATCAGGGTCGCTCTCCAGCAGGGCCTCCGGCAGGCCCTTTGTCTCCTTGCCGAACAGCAGCCACACATCCTCCGTGCCATAGGACACTTCACAGTAGCTGTGGGCCGCCTTGGAGGTGGCCATCCAGGGCCGGACATGGGGGTGCTTCCGGTGGAAATCCGCCCAGTCGTCGTAGAGAAAGACCTCCAGCTGATCCCAGTAATCCAGCCCCGCCCGCTTGAGCCAGCGATCCTCGATGGAAAAGCCCATGGGGCCGATGAGATGCAGGGAGGCCCCCGTCACCGCGCAGGTGCGGGAGATATTGCCGGTGTTCTGGGGGATCTCCGGCTCCAGTAAAACAATGTGGATCATGCGGGGTCGTCTCCTTCTCCCAGCTGAGTGGGCTTTTCGTTTTCCTGCTCCGGGTCGGCACACAGGCCCAGGTCGTTGCCCAGCAGCCCCGCCGCGTGGATGGCCCCCGTGCCGTATTTGTCCCGAATGGTATCCATGGCCCGTTCCAGACGGGTCTGCTTTTTCCGTCGGGCCTGCTCCTCTTCCTGAAACAGCTCCAGCTGCTCCCCGGCATCCTCCGGCAAAAGCAGGTTCTGAGCGGTGACGGTGAGCATCCGGATGGGCTTTTGCGCCGGCCAGTTGTCCCGCCACAGCTCCAGCGCGCAGCGGGCGATGACATGGGCCAGATCGGTGGGGGCGCCCACCGACTTCTGCCGGGTGATGGTGTGCAGGGAGGGATCCCTGATGGTCAACTGCACCGTGCGGCACCGCAGGGCGTTTTTCCGCAGACGGGCGGCCACCTCGTCGGACAGAGTGTTGATCCCCAGACGCACATCGGCCTTCCCCACCAGATCCCGGCGGAAGGTCATACCGTTGCCCACCGATTTCACCGGCCGCCGGTCATAGACCGAGGCCACCGGGCTGCGGTCCAGACCGTTGGCGTATTCCCACAAAATCCGCCCCTGCTTGCCCAACCGACGCTCCAGCAGGGCGGGATCGGCCATGGCCAGCTGACCGATGGTGCGGATGCCCATGGCGGCCAACGTCAGTGCAGAGGCCCTGCCCACGAACAAAAGGGCGTCCACCGGCTTTGGCCAGACGATATAAGGCATATCCTCCCGCCCGATCACCGTCGTCGCGTCGGGCTTTCTATGGTCGGAGCCCAATTTGGCGAAGATTTTGTTGAAAGACACCCCCACCGAGATGGTCAGGCCGGTCTCCTCCCGCACCTCCCGCCGCAGTCGGTCGGCGATGGTCTGTCCGTCGCCGAACAGCCCTGTGCTGCCGGTGACATCCAGCCAGCTTTCGTCAATGCCAAAGGGCTCCACCTGCTCGGTATAGCGGGCATAAATGCGGTTGACCACCCGGCTCCACCGGGCATATTCCCGATGGTGCGGCGGCACCAGCACCAGCTGGGGACATTTTTCCCGGGCCTGCCGGATGGTCTCTGCCGTCTGGATGCCAAAGGCCTTGGCCAGCTCGTTTTTGGCAAGGATGATGCCGTGGCGGCTCTCCGGGTCGCCGCACACCGCCATGGGCACCTGCCGCAGTTCCGGGCGGGAGAGCTGCTCCACCGAAGCGAAAAAGCCGTTGCAGTCGCAATGCAGGATCACTGGATCGCCCATGGACATGCCCTCCCTTCCTTCCGCAAAGTGGATCAATGCACCTGAATTTGTCCCAGCACCTGCCCGATGGGCTGCCGCAGACACAGGTCGGCCCGACCGTCATAGGGGGTCACATCCCGGTTCAGCAGGACGATGGGCCCGCCATTGTAATATTGGATCAGACCGGCAGCGGGATAGACCGCCAGAGAGGTGCCGCCGATGAGCAGCAGGTCAGCCTGCTCCAGAGCCTGCACGGCCCGCTCCAGCGTGCCGCCGTCCAGGCTCTCCTCATACAGCACCACATCGGGCTTGATGAGCCCGCCGCAGGGGCAGTGGGGAACCCCCTCCGCCAGACGCACATATTCGGCGTCAAAGCCGCGGCGGCAGCGGGTGCAATAGTTGCGATGCACCGAGCCGTGGAGCTCCAGCACATTGCGGCTGCCCGCCGCCTGATGCAGCCCGTCGATATTTTGGGTAATGACGGCGAGGAGTTTGCCCGCCGCCTCCAGCTCCGCCAGCTTTTTGTGAGCGGCGTTGGGCTGCACACCGGGGCAAAGCAGCTTCTGCCGGTAAAAATCATAAAATTCTTCGGTATGCCGCACAAAAAAGCCGTGGCTCAGAATGGTCTCGGGCGGGTAGCGCCACTGCTGATGGTACAGTCCGTCCTGACTGCGGAAATCCGGAACGCCCGATTCGGTTGAAAGCCTCATGTAGTACAGATAAATGAGTTCAAAAAAACACAACGCCGCAAACAGAATTACCATCTAATTTTATCTCCTTAATGATGCTTCGCCAGAAGCGACGCTTTTCTTCCGGATTGAAAGTTTTGTAAAGAGTCCGAAAGTCCGTTTCCAGCATTTCTTTAAGCGGAGTAAGGTCGCGGTTTTCCTCAGACGGAGTTTCATCTTCCGCCTTTTTGATAAGAGCCTTTATTTCGGCATCCTCACGAAGGTAATCTTCGTCAGACTTGTTTCCGGCCATGTAGGTTACATTCAAGCGCCGCAGTCTTTCTTTCAATGCCGGGACATTGATTTTCGGCTTTGCTTTCGGCTTTCTGCGTTCCAGCTCGACACGGGAGATTTCGTCCCCCAGCATTTTATAAAGATTCCGTAGAAGGTATTTCTCGATTTTCAGTTCGGAAACGCTGCTGCCCCAGGTACAGGTCGCCGTATACCGTCCTCGACAACGGTAATTGCGATATTCCCGCTTCACGCCTTTGTACACTTTATTATCATAAGTTCCGCAAAGTGTCAAGCCGCAGACCGGGCAGCGCATCATACCGGTAAAAAGGTATACGCGATTGGCTTTTGTCTCCTTGATCGGACGGCTTGCGACAATGCGTGTCCAATCCTCCTTGCTAATATATGGCTCACAATATCCTTCAACGCCCATGTGCTCACCGCAATAGAAATCGGTTCGTACCGTGGACGCCCAGGATTTTTGCGCGCGTTTCAAGCCGTAAGTGCTATTGACATAGCGGGCGGCTTTATTCATATTCCCGTCTTTCCGCATCATATCCCAGAAATCCTGACAGGCATCCTGTAATTAAAAATCAATTATACACGCTCGGCAGACTTCTAACAAATCCGCCTCCGCC